>RFUD01000450.1 GCA_009923125.1 Planctomycetia bacterium | reverse complement strand
CGGTGATGATGCCCACGAGCATCGCGAAGGCGAAGGCATGGATGCCCTGGCCGCCGAAGGCGTACAGGATGAGCGTGGCGAGGAACGCCGTGCCCGACGTCAGGATCGTGCGGCTCAGCGTCTGATTCACCGCCTTGTCCACCATCGCCGCCGTCACGTACTGGCTCTTGCCACGCAGCTCGCGGAGCCGGTCGAAGATCACGATCGTGTCGTTGATCGAGAAGCCGATGATCGTGAGCAGGGCCGCGACGACGTCGAGGCTGATCTTGAAGTCATCCACGAGCGCCCAGCCCATGAACGGCGCCACATACCGGCTGAGCGCCAGGCAGGCGACCGTCACGAGCACGTCGTGGGCCAGCGCCACCACCGCGGCGAGGCCGAATGCCACGTTCTGAAACCGCAGCCAGACGTAGAGCACGATCATCAGCAGGCTCGCCAGCAGGGCGTACACCGCCGTGACCTTGGTGTTGCCCGCGACCTTCCCGCCGATGGAGTTGGCGGAGAGGTAGACCGGCGTGTCGTTCAGGCGACCGGCCACCCGCTCCAACACTTTGCGGGCCGCGTCCGGGGCCAATGACGTCGACAGCGCCCAGGCGCGATACGGCTTCATGCGGCTCGACATCCCCTCGGCCTCGATCTCGAACGGCGTGTTGGCGAGCCCTTCGGCCTCGAGCGCGGCCTGGATCGTCGCCCGGAGCGTGACGAAGTTGATCTTCTCCGGAAAGTCGAGCGGCACGACGGTCGGGAGCCCCCCGGCCCCGGCCTTGTCGTCCTTCTTGTTCGACACGATCTCCCCGAATCCCATCGAATACGTCGCCAGCCGGCCTGGAAAAGCCTTCCGCAAGGCGATCTCGACGTCGTTGCCGTTCGACGCGTCGTCGTCGCGCAGCGACGTGTCGATCTTGTACCGCAGCCCCGGAGCGACGTCCGCGGAGGTCACCGCGCTCACCGCGGCATCCGGCAGGACCACCACGGCCTTCCGCACCTCGGCGATGTCGAGCGGCTGCCCCGGCTTGAACGCCACCTGCACGCTCGTGCCGCCGGTGAAGTCGATGTCGAAGAGCCCCTGCCCGCGTCGCTGGGCCGCCACCAGCCCGAGCAGGATGAACAGCGTCGAGCCGATGATCGCCGGCACCATCCACTTCACGAACTGGAAGTTGGGCTGGCCGAACAGCCGGGCCATCGAGAGCGTCGTGATCCAGCGGTTGCGCTCGGCGAGGTCGAACACCACCCGCGAGCAGAACACGGCCGTGAACAGATTGAGCGCCAGACCGAGCACGAGCGTCACGGCGAACCCCTTGAGCTGGTCGGTGCCGATCGCGAACAGCACGATGCCCGTGATCAGGGTCGTCAGGTTCGAATCGACGATAGTGGAGAAGGCCCGCTGGAACCCGTTGCGGATCGCTGTCCGCACCCCGGCCCCCCGATCCATCTCTTCGCGCATCCGCTCGTAGATCAGCACGTTGGCGTCGACCGCCATGCCCACCGAGAGCACGAGCCCGGCCAGGCCGGCGAGCGTGAAGGCCACCTTGAACGAGATCATCAGCGCCACCACCAGCACGATGTTCATCAGCACGGCCAGGTCGGCCACCAGCCCCGAAAACCGGTAGTAGGCGAGCATGAAGGTGAGCACGACGATCGTGGCGACGAGCATCGCCTGGCCGGCGCTGCGAATCGTGTCGTCGCCGAGCTGGGCACTGATCCGCTGCTCGCTGATGGGCTCCCGCTCGAGGGCGGCCGGCAGGCTGCCGGCGTTGAGGATCTCGACGATCTCGTCGACCTCGCGCTGGTCGAAGTTGCCGGTGATCTGGCCGCTGGAGGTGATCGTGCTGCGGATCACCGGAGCCGACTGCAGCAGGTCGTCGAGCAGGATCCCCAAGCGGCTGGTCAGGCCGTTGGCCGGATCGGGTAGGTTGCGGCTGGTCAGCACGCCGAACTTGGCGGCCCCGCGGGAGTTGAGCAGGAAGCTCACGCACGGCGACAGCGACGCGTCGTCGATATCGGGGCTGACGCGGCTCAGGTCGCCGCCGGTCACGTTGAACCGGTCGAGCATCACGAGCGCCTCCACGCCGCCGTCG
>RFUD01000449.1 GCA_009923125.1 Planctomycetia bacterium | reverse complement strand
CTACCGCAACCGCGACGGCCGTCCCGGCCACGACACCGTCGTTTCCCTCGACACCTCGCGCTCGTCAGCGCTCCCGGATGTCACGTCCCGCCCGCCGGAGGTCGCGCCGGTCTTCATCCCCGACGGCGAGCCCGTTCGCCTGCATGTGTTCCTCGATCGGAGCGTCGTGGAGGTGTTCGTCAACGGGCGCCAGTGCGTCGCTGCGCGCGTCTATCCGGGACGGCCCGACAGCGTCGGCGTATCCCTGCGTGCCGTGGGGCGGGACGCCGTGCTCGCATCGGCCGAGGCGTGGGAGATGCAGACGCCTCCGAACCCTTAGCCGCATACGCTTCCCGGGCTTGGTAGACTGTCCCCATGGGCGACGAACAGACATTTCCCCGACTCCGACCGAGCGTCAGCCATGCGGCGTCGCGGCGGGCCGAGATCGACCGTGTCCGGCGAATGACCGTCGAAGAGCGGGTTAAAGCCGCGTTGGGTTTGGGGGCACGATTCGCCGCCTTGCGGCCGGCGGCCCGCAAGGCATGATCGATGAGCGATCCTGAAGAAGTGATTCGGGCCGCTGAAGAGGTCGCCGGCGTTCTCGAATCTCACGGCGTGGAAGCGGTGGTCATCGGAGCCGTGGCGTTGGCGGCGCACGGCTACGTGCGGTTTACGGAGGATCTCGATCTCGGTGTGAGCACCGATCTTGGCACGCTCGGCCAAACCGCCGCGGCACTGCGAACGGCCGGCTTCGACGTTGAGCTCCGGGAACCGGACGGCCAGGACCCGCTCGGAGGCGTCGTCGATGTTCGGGGACCGTTCGGACTCGTCCAGATCGTAAACTTCGGCGGTCGTTTTCCGGCGGTCATCGAGGGTGGACTATCGCAAGCCGAAACCGTCATCCGTCCAGGCAGCCAGCTGCGGATCGTGCCGCTGCCTCACCTCGTGGCACTCAAGCTTTACGCAGGTGGCGTGAAATCCCATGCGGACATCGTGGAACTGCTGTCCCGCAACCCCGACGCCGACCTATCCGAGATTCGCGACCTGTGCCGAAGTTGGAGACTGCGCGGCCTCGACCCGCTCATTCAAGAAGCACGAGACGGCTCGTAAGCCTCGCGAAGCATCCAAGGAACACGATCCTTGTCTCACGGGGCCACCGTCGCGGCGCACGACGGCGCTGTGCCGACGGCCCGGGTGGCCACCGCGCCGGTGGCGATCGTGTTGTCGGCCAGCGTGACGTCGGAAGCCTCCGCGATGATCACCGCTGCGTCGGGCACGAGGCCCACGTTTCGCCCCGCCGCGAACGCCGAGCCGTGCAGGAAGGTGCGGCCGATCGTGTTGCCGCGCACGAGCACGCCGGCGGCGTTCGTGATTTCGAGCGCGGCGCCGAACGAATCCTCGATCGTGTTGTCCTCGATGAGCAGATTGCGGTTTTCACGGGTCGTGGGCAGCCCCCTGGCCTCGGGCGGAGGGCTGCAGCCGACGAACACCGTCGCAAACGCCTCGGCATCCGGGAAACAGTGGTTGGCGGTGGTGCCGCAGCCGCGAAACACGTTGCCCCGGATCGTCACGTTGCGGGCAAAGTGCGTCTCCGACCAGAACCCGATGTCGGCACCGACGTGCAGGGCCACCACGTTCGCGCGGGTGAATGTGTTTCGCTCCACGAGCACGTTCTCGGTCTTGACCATCACGCGCCCGCCGCCGTGAAATGACGATTCGCGGATGACCGTGCCCGCGCCGCAGCGGGTGCGCGACGCCACCACGTCGCCGACCGCCAGATCGAGGTCGCGGTCGAACGTCACGGCCCAGACCGCGTCGCGGACCGCCGGTGCAGCCTTGCCCGCCCACGCCCGCTCGATCGCCGCGGCCAGGCCGGCCGCGGCATGGGATCGCTTCTCGACCACCACGGCCTCCCCCTTCGCACTCCAGGCGGCGCCGAGTAGATCCACCTTGTCGCCCACCGCCAGCCCGAGATCCTGTCGCGTGACGACCGCGCACGACCGCGCATCGAGCCGGCCAACCACGTGCCAGGCGAAGCCGTGCACGTTGACGGGGTCGTCGCCCGTGCGGCGGTATTCGCAGCCGACGATCGTCGGCCCGCG
>RFUD01000448.1 GCA_009923125.1 Planctomycetia bacterium | reverse complement strand
TGGTGTGGGCGTGGGCGTCGGCGTGCCCCACAGGGCGCCGGTCGCGGCGTCCACCACCGCACGATAGCGATGGGCGGTCGCGAGCGGCTCATCCATGCGGTGCAGTTTCGCGAAATCGCCCCAGGCCGACGCCCCCGGCTGACCGGTGAACTGGAAGTCGAGAAACAGGTCCATGCCGGCGGCGTCGAGCCCCTTCAGGTAGTCGCGATAGATGTCTCCCATCCGCGGGTCGTTGGCCGCCCGGTAGAAGGCATCCTGGTAGGGCGCGTTGCGGCCGTCCATGTGCGGACCACCCTCGTAGGCGACGAGCAGGATGTCGCGGCCGAGTCGTGCGCCCCAGGAGTCGGCGAGCGCCTGATGGGACCGCGTCCATCCCACCGACGTGCCGACGGCCGCGCGCGAATCGGCGAGGATCGTGTCCACCGACGTGCCCGTCGTGTAGGAGTCACGCTGCGCGTCGTCGGGATTGAAGTAGGGGGCGATGGCGATCGCGTCGAACGATCCCCCCATGCTCTCGGCCACCCGGTTGGTCACCCAGTCGTTGGCCGCCCAGCCACCCGCCACCCGCACGAGCCTGCCGGTCTGGCCGGCGAATACGTCGCTCCAGATGTCGAGATCGCGCTTGGCCTCGCGGCCGGCCACCTGCCAGTTGTCGAGGCCGGCGTTCTGCGGGAGCCGCGTCTGATCCATGACCCACTGCGATGCCTCGAAGCCCCAGCCGAAGTTCCAGATTTCGTTCGACCATTCGACGTACACCTTCCGGCCCGGCTCGAGGTTGTCGCGCACGTAGGTGGCGAAGTTCCGCACGAACGTGTCGTCGGCCATGTGGGGCATGTTGAACCACGGATCGGCGTGGAGGTCGTTCGCAAGCCGCACCATGTATTCGACCGACATCCCGTTGGCGAGCGGCTCGCTCGGGGAACCGGCTGCGCCGGAGCCCTGACGGACGTCATGGGCGTCGCGGCGGTCCGCCCAGAAGCGGATATCGGAGGAGTTGGTCTCCTGCATGCCCATGAAGCGGATCGTGCCGAACGGGGCGAGCCGCTCGCGGAACAGCGGATGAAACGGCGAGAAGGCGGCTCCGGGCTGCCACCGCTGGCCGGCGAAACGCTGCCCCCCGTAGTCGGGCATCCAGAGGTTGAAGTCGCGCACCGGGTCGGAAGGGCTCGTCTCCTCGACACGCATCAGGATGCCGCTGTCGCTCGGCGTCACCTCGAGGTCGGCGTAGCTGCGGCCGCCGGCGGTGCGGCCGGCGGCGATCGCGCGGGCATCGAATCCGAACGTCACGGTGCCGGTGCCATCCCACTCGGCGCGGTACGTGCCCGCGGGGTGGGCGCCGCCGGTGTCACGAAACATGAGCGTTGCGGCCATCTGGCGGATCGTCTGGCCGGCCCCGTTGACGCGGGTGGCGAGGAGGGCGGGGTTGCCGTTGGCATCCACGCGGATGGGGTTCGTCGCACCGACGTCCCAGGCCGTTTCCCAGGTGGCGGTGTTGAACTCCTGGGCGATCCAGCCCCGGGACGCTTTGAACGCGTCGGTGAACGTCCACGCCGGCGACCAGTCGACGACGCTCTCGAGGTTCATGCCGATTCGCATGTGACCGCCATCGGCGGCCATCAGCGCGCGCGGCTCCAGCCGCTCGATCCCGAAATGCGGGCCCTTCATGGGAGAAAATCCTGCCACGCCCCTGGCGGCGGGATTATAAACGCTCGATCCGGCTGCCGGGCAAGCGACGCACCAGCCGCCGCACTTCGAGTACGCTGATCGCGGACAGTGCCCGCGAGGCGGGCAATTCCGTCGCCTCGACGATGGCGTCGATCGTCGCACCGGCGTCGCCCACGGCGTCCAGAACCCGGCGTTCGAGGTCGCCGAGCCGCAGTTCGGCCGGATGGGTCACGGCCCGCCCGGCGGCGGTCGTCGCGGTCTCGAACAGCGGGCCGAATTCGGCGAGGATGTCGTCGATGCCGCCCACGAGCGCCGCGCCGTCGCGGATCAGGGCGTGGCAGCCCCGTGACATCCGCGAGTCGATCGGGCCGGGCACCGCGAACACCTCGCGGCCCTGCTCCCCGGCGAGCCGGGCCGTGAT
>RFUD01000447.1 GCA_009923125.1 Planctomycetia bacterium | reverse complement strand
GGCAAGCGTCTCGCTTGCCAGGCTCGGCGACCGGGACGGTCGCCCCACATAGCTCGGCGACCGGGACGGTCGCCCCACAGGGCGCGCCCGCGCTCGCCAGCCATGCCGAGCCGCTGCCCGCGCCGGCCGAGCGGCCAGCCATCCCGGCCGAAGGCCTCGCCGCGCCCTACACCGCCGACTGCCACGGCCGCGAGTTCATCGACATCCACCTGGCCACGCCCTACGGCGTCACGAGCCACCTGCTCGTGCCCGTCGCGCGGCGCAGCCGCGCCGCCGACGCCGGCTGCATGCTCGCCTTCACCGATGCGAATGCACTCCGGCTCACGTTCACGGTCGGCAAGGCGGCGGGCACCAAGACCGAATCCGCACGCGTCGACGAATTCTTCGCGGCCGAGGGCGACAGGCTCGCGATCCGGGCGCCCGACGTGTTCGTGCCGCCGGCCAAGGGCGTGCTGCAGTTCGTGCTCCGCGACGAATCGAGCGGGGCGACGGCGGCGGAGTTTTCGTTCGAGCAGCTGGCGTTCGACCCGCGCGAGAGCGCCTACGTGATCGCGGGGGGCGACCTGCGCAACCTCGTGGGCGACACCTCGCGGCCCGCCACCGACAAGACGATCCGCGGGGCGCTCAAGCCGTATCTCGATGCCCTCCTCGCCCAGGGACGGCTCGCGGAGGATGGCGACGCCCTGCCCTTCACGCTGTCGGCCACGCTCGTGGCGGACGGCCTCCGCGTGCCGGTGGCGGGATCGATCCCGCTCACGGCCACCCGTCGCGGCAAGACCACGCTGGCGGAGCCCGAGACAGTATCATCGGGCCCATGAACATCGTCATTCTCGACAGCTTCACCACGAACCCCGGCGATCTTTCTTGGGAGCCGGTCGCGGCCCGCGGGCCGCTCGCGATCCACGACCGCACCGCCGACGCCGACATCGTGCCGCGGGCCCGCGACGCCGAGATCGTGCTCACGAACAAGACGGTGCTCTCGCGCGACGTGATCGCGGCTCTGCCGCGCCTGAAGTGCATCTGCGTGCTGGCCACGGGCTACAACGTGGTCGACGTCGCCGCCGCCAAGGAACGCGGCGTGACGGTCTGCAACGTGCCGGAGTATTCCACGCCCAACGTCGCGCAGGCCGTGTTCGCCCTGCTCCTCGAGCTCACCAATCGCACCGGCCACCACGACCGCACGGTACACGAGGGCCGCTGGGCCGCCTGCGAGGATTTCTGCTACTGGGACGGCGACCTCGTGGAGCTCGCCGGCCTGACGCTCGGGATCGTGGGCTACGGCCGCATCGGGCGGGCCGTCGCCCGCGTGGGCCGCGCGTTCGAGATGCGGATTCTCGCCCACCGGCGCGACGCCACGGGCCCGATCGATGGGGGCGAATATGCCGACCTCGATCGGCTGTTCGCCGAGAGCGACGTCGTGAGCCTCCACTGCCCGCTCACGCCCGACACGCAGGGGCTCGTGCACGCCGCCCGGCTCGAGCGGATGAAGCCCTCGGCGTTTCTGATCAACACGGCCCGCGGCGGGCTCGTCAACGAGGCCGACCTCGCCGCGGCGCTCGACGCGGGCACGATCGCCGGCGCCGGCCTCGACGTGCTCTCGGTCGAGCCCCCTTCCGCCTCGAATCCGCTGCTCCGGGCGCGCCACTGTGTGATCACGCCCCACATCGCCTGGGCCACGCGCAGCGCCCGCCGCCGCCTGATCGAGGCCACGGCGGGGAACGTGGCCGCGTTTCTCGCGGGCCGGCCGCGAAACGTGGTCGGCTAGAGCCGCGCGCGCCCGACGCCTGACGCGCCGGTGGGGGAAGGTAAGATTTTCCCGGCAGCGATTTTCCCCTGGAACCCCACCCGGTGACTGACGAGTGGTTCTACCGCCGAGACGGTCAGCAGTTCGGGCCGGTGTCGTCCCGCAAACTCCTCCGTCTGGTGCTGCGCGGCGAGGTCGGTGCCGACGACATGCTGTGGCGGGAGGGCATGCCGGGATGGCGGCGGGCAGGAGACTCGAAGACGCTCTTCGGCACCGCGGCAGACCGTGAGAAGCGAATGCAGCGGCGGCGGCCTGCGTCTGCCAGGAGCCGGCGGCCAGCCCGGGC
>RFUD01000446.1 GCA_009923125.1 Planctomycetia bacterium | reverse complement strand
GCCACGTGATGGCCCGCAGGTTCGCGAGCCACGGTGCCAGGGCCCGCCGCCCATGCCGCGCCAGGTCGCGCTCGAGCGTGTGCCGACACTCACGGCGGCCGAATGCCGGCCAGAGTTCACCGTCGAGGGACCGGCCGCCGAGGCTCGCATCGTGGGCCCATTCGCCCACCGTCACGACCACGTCGGCATCGACGAGCAGCCGCGCGGCGTGCACCGGCTGACCGTCGTCGTCGGCCCCGAGGTAGGCGGTGGCGGAGGCGGCATCCGGGACGAACTCGACCGCGTCCGACACCGGCGGCGTGCCGGCGGCATACAGGACACCGATGGTCTCCCGGTCCACGCCGGCGGCGACGAGCACGGACACCACCGTCGCGACCGTGTCCCGCGCCTGGGGCGGAGTCCCGCTGACGGCGATCACGACGCGGTCGCCGGGGACGGCGTGGGCCGCGAGGGGAGGGCCGTCGTCATCCGCGGCGACCGCGGCCCGGATGACGCGGGCGGCGGCGGTTCCCGTGACACCTTCGGGTCCCGCGAGATCGGCGACGCGCGCCCGCGCCGCGATCTCGATGGCGAGCGGTTCGGCGGCGCCGTACGGCAGCAGGGTCGGTTTCACGATCCTCCCATCCTACGGCAGACGGCCGCCGTCGGGGCACTGCCATCGCTATGACCGGCATCTTTCCACCGTCTTGCGCCGTCGGTGAGCGCGGCGGCGCCGGTCTGCCGAAGTCATTCCCGGCAGGGCACGGCACGTCGCCTTCCCGCCTGTCGCCGCTCGAATCCGTTGCCAACCATGCGTCCACCGTTCGCCGCCCTCCTGCTCGTCCTGCCGCTGTCGCTCGTGTCGCCCGCGGGAGCGCAGGACGTCGCCATCACCGCCGAGGATGCCGGTGCGGGGCCCGCCATGGACGCGGCCGCCGGCTGCGGTTGCCGGAACGTGCAGCGGCCGCCCTGGCACGGCAGTGTGCAGGGCCAGGCATGCGGTCCGGCGTGCGGCACCGGGTGCGGCGGCGTGTTCCACGCCAACCCCTGTGGCCAGTTGCACCTGCGGCGCTACGCCCGGGAGCACTGCATGACGCTGCCGCCGTGCTTTCCGCGGCTGCACGCCCTGTGTGCCGAGGGCTTCATGCCGACGCCGCCACCGCCGGCGCTGCCCCGCTGCCACCAGTGCGGCGCGGTCATCGAGGGGGGATTCTGATCGCGGTGGCTCACGGAGCGAGCCATACCCGCCCCGCGATCAGCATGGCCGCCGTGACGACGAGCGTGCCCACCACGTCGATGACCGCGCCGCCCGCCATCATGGCCCTGAGCGGCACACGACCGGAGCCGTAGACGAGCGCGTTGCAGGGCGTGCTCACGGGCATCATGAACCCGAGGCTCGCCGCGAACGTGGCGGCGAGGGCCGCCGGCAGCGGATCGACGCCCAGCGCCTGGGCCATGGCGATCACGATCGGCACCACCATCGTGGCGCTGGCGACGTTGCTCGTGAACTCGCTGGTGACGACGGCGACCACGGCCGCCACCGCCACCAGCGTCGTCGCCGCACCGGCGCCGGCGGGGATCAGGCCCGTGATCGTCCGGCCCACGGCCGTGGCCAGGCCGGTCGAGAAGCAGAGTTCGCCGAGCGCCAGCCCGCCGCCGTAGAGCAGCACGATGTCCCAGTCGATGCGGGTCCGGCTCCAGACGAGAGTCCTGGGCACCCGGCCGTCCGGGCCCCGGTCGCCCGGCAGGAGGAACAGCAGAACTCCACCGATCACCGCGGCCACGCCCTCCGGCAGTCGTTCGCGAAACCACCGGTTGAGCGGATCCTCCGGGGCCAATGCCATCAGGCACACGCCGGGCACGACCCACATCACGACGGTCGCGCCGAAGGCCACCGCCGCGGACCACTGCCCCGTGGTCCAGGCTCCGAGCCGGGCTCGCTCCGACCGCACGAACGCCTGCACGCCGGTGAGCCGATCCACGCCCGCCGGAAACATCCAGGCCAGCACCGCGACCAGAACGGCCGCCATCACGGCCACGACCGGCAGGCTGATGACGCACCACCCGGGAAACGACATGCCGACCCCGGTCTCCGCACGGATGAATCCCAGGCCGATCAG
>RFUD01000445.1 GCA_009923125.1 Planctomycetia bacterium | reverse complement strand
CCGAGCCTGCGGCACCCAAGACGTCCAGCGAGAGGGCATGGGCAACCCCGAGCCTGCGAAAGCGTAGACTGCCCGCATGCACATTCTGCTCACCGGTGCGACGGGTTATGTCGGCGGCGTGCTCCTGACCGAGCTCGAGCGCGAGGGGCATCGCGTCCGTTGCCTCGCGCGGCGGCCCGGCAAGCTCGCCGGCAAGACCGCCCCGGACACGGAGATCATGGCGGGCGACGCCTCCGACCCGGATGATCTCGCCCGGGCCTGTGCCGGCATCAACACGGCCTACTGGCTCGTCCACTCGATGGAGAGCGGCGTCGATTTCGAGCGGGCCGACCGGCTGGCGGCCGAACGCTTCGCCGCCGCCGCGGCCGCCGCGGGGGTGAAGCGGATCGTCTACCTGGGCGGGCTCGGGGCCGACGACGACACGCTCTCGGCCCACCTCCGCAGCCGCCACGAGGTGGGGGCGATCCTGCGGGCGACGGGCCTCGACGTCGTGGAATTCCGGGCGTCGATCATCGTCGGCGCGGGAAGTTTTTCGTTCGACCTCGTCCGGACGCTCGTCGAGCGGCTGCCCGTGATGATCTGTCCGGCATGGCTCGCGACGCCCACGCAGCCGATCGCCATTTCCGACGTGGTGGCCTATCTCACGGCGGCCGCCGACCTGCCTCCCGGGGGGGCACGGATCTTCGAGATCGGCGGCCCGGACAAAGTGTCCTACGGCGCTATCATGCGGGAGTACGCGGGACAACGCGGCCTGACACGGTTCATGATCCCGGTGCCCGTGCTGACTCCCCGGCTCTCGAGCCTGTGGCTCAAGCTGGTGACCCCCGAATACTCGAAGGTGGGACGCAAGTTGATCGACGGCCTCAAAAACCCCACGATCGTGACGAATGATGCGGCACGGCGGGAGTTCGCCGTCCGGCCCCGCGGCCTGTCGCAGGCGGTCGCCGAGGCGATGCATCAGGAAGACACCGCCTTCGCCGGCAAGCGGTGGGCCGATTTCGCCGACGTCGAGGACCTGCCCCACCGCTACGGCGGCCGGCCGGAGGGCGCGCGGCTGGTCGATCATCGCCACCTGGTCGTGGCCGTCGAGCCGGCGCGGGCCTTCGCGGCGATCGAGCGGATCGGCGGGACGCATGGCTGGTACGCCTGCGACTGGTTGTGGACGCTGCGGGGCTGGATCGACCGGGCGATCGGCGGCCCCGGCATGGGCCGTGGTCGTCGCGACCCCCACCGGCTCGTGACCGGCGACACGCTCGACTGCTGGCGGGTCGAGGTCTGCGAGCCGCCGCGACGGCTGCGACTCGCCGCGGAGATGAAGATGCCGGGCCGCGGCTGGCTGGAGTTCGAGGTCGTGCCGCGCGACGGCGACGTCACGATCCACCAGACCGCCGTCTTCGACCCGCGGGGGCTGGGTGGTCTCGCGTATTGGTACGCGATCTGGCCGCTGCACGAGCTCGTGTTCAAAAACATGCTCGCCGGCATCGCCCGGCATGCCGTTCGCGCCGGGTAGGCCGGCCGCGTCAACCGGCCTGGGTGCCCCGCACGTACTCGGCCAGACCGGCGGCGATGTCGGGCAGGGGGGCGATCCAGTCGGCAATCCCGGCCTCGATGACCGCCTTGGGCATCCCGTAGACGATGCACGACTCGGCCGCTTCGGCCACGACGGCTCCGCCGCGGTCGCGGAGCATGCGGCAGCCTTCCAGCCCGTCGCAGCCCATGCCCGTGAGCACCGCGGCGACCAGCCGGCCGTCGTAGGCGGCCGTCAGCGACTCCACGAGCTGGTCGAACGAAGGTCGGCAACCTTTGCGGGGCGGGCCGTCGGTGAGTCGGCAGCGAACGCCGCCCGCCTGCCGGACGACCTCGAGATGCCGTCCACCGGGCGCCAGGTGCACGCGGCCCGGGAGCACCGGCATCCCATCGGCCGCCTCGACGACCTCGATGGTCGAACTGCCGGCGAGCCGTGCCGCCAGACTCGAGGAAAACTCCGCCGGTATGTGCTGCACGACGAACACCGGCACGGGCAGGTCGGCCGGCAGCCTGGGGATCAGCACGCGCAGCGCCTGCGGACCGCCGGTCGAGCAGCCGATCGCCAGCGCCTC
>RFUD01000444.1 GCA_009923125.1 Planctomycetia bacterium | reverse complement strand
GAGACGATCCACCATGAAGAAGCACCCCCTCGACCGGCGCCGGTTTCTCGAGACCGCGACGTCGCTCATCGCCCTGCCCGTGCTCGAATCGCTCGGGTTCCGCCGGTTCGCGGCCGCCGCCGAGCAGCCGCGGCCCAAGCGGCTCGTGTTTCTCGGTTTCGGCTGGGGCGTGACGAACGATTCGTGGTATCCCGATCCCAGGAAAACCGGCCCCGACTACCCGTTGCCGCCGGGCCTCGCGCCGCTCGCCCGGCACAAGGCCGACTTCTCGATCGTGCAGGGGCTCTGGCACCGGCACACGGCCAACGGCCACTATGGCAGCACGTTCTGGCTGACCGGAGCGAACGAGTTCGGCCAGCCGGGGCAGATCTTTTCCAACGCGGTGTCGGTCGATCAGGTGGCGGCGAGCCGGCTCGGAGCCGCCACGCGGTTCGACTCGCTCTGCCTCGACTGCGGCGACGCGGCGAGCGGGTCGGGGCACGGGCCCGGACTGTCGCTCTCCTGGGACTCCCGCGGCAAGCCGCTGGGCGGCCCCCGCAACCCCGTCGAAGCCTTTCACAAGCTGTTCGCCCGCGACTCGACGCCGCTGGAGCAGCAGCGGGCGCGGCTCCTCGAGCGGAAGAGCATTCTCGACGACGCCCTCGAAAATGCCTGCGAGCTCGGCCGCCGGCTGGGCAAGGCCGACCGCGAGAAGCTCCGCGAATACTTCGACGGCATCCGCGACCTCGAGGCGAAACTCGCCCGCGATACGAAGTGGCTCGGGGTCGAGCGCCCGCAGCCGCGGCTCGCGGAGCCCAAGCCGGGCCTCGCCGGAGTGGAGGAGATCCGGATGATGTACGAGATCCTCACGCTCGCGCTCGAGACCGACAGCACGCGGGTGATCACGTATCGGCAGCCGGTGAGCACGCTGGTGGCGAGCCTCGGGATCAAGGTGGAGGCTCATACGATGAGCCACTACCACGGCCACGCGGGCGAGAAGCAGGAGGCCTCGGAGCGGCGCGATCTGGCCCAGAGTGAACTCCTGGCCGGTCTGATCGACCGGCTCAAGGCGACGCGGGAGCCGGATGGCAGCACGCTTTTCGACCACACGACGGTCGTCTACGGCAGCAACATCCGCACCGGCCACAGCCTCGACAACTGCCCGACGCTCGTCACCGGCCGCGGCGCGGGGCTCCGGCTCGGGGAGAACATCGTGGTGACCAAGGGCACGCCTCTGTGCAATGCTTGGCTCACGATCCTCGCGGGATCGGGCATCGACGTGCCGGCGTTCGGCGACAGCACGGGCGTCGTCGAGGGGCTCGTGCGTTCATGATGAGTAGCAGAGGGCGTGCATCGCGGGATCGGGCTCATGCGAAGCCACTCGTCGCCGCCATCCTGGCCCTGATCGCGGCCGCGCCGGTTCCGGCTGCAGCGGCCGAGTGGGAATTGGCCTGGGCCGATGAATTCGACACCGACGGCCCGCCCGATGCGAGCAGGTGGGTGCCGGAAACCGGCTTCATCCGCAACGACGAGCTGCAGTTTTACACGGCAGGCCGTCTGGAAAACGCGCGGATCGAAAACGGCCACCTCGTGATCGAGGGCCGCAAGGAACGCGTCCCCAACCCCGCCTACGATCCGAGCGCGAAACAGCAGCAGCGGCGGTTCACGCAGCCGTTTGCCGACTACACGTCGGCCAGCCTCACCACGGAAGGGAAGGCGAGCTTCCTCTACGGCCGCATCGAGACGCGGGCGAAGCTGCCCGAGGGCCGGGGCGTGTGGCCCGCCATCTGGCTCTTGGGTGTGAACCGCCCCCAGGTGAAATGGCCGAAATGCGGTGAGATCGACGTCATGGAGTTTGTGGGGAAGGAGCCGGACCGCGTCCATGCGACCGTGCATTTCTGGAAGGAAGGTCGCCATGCTTCGCAGGGCGGCCGGCTCGAGACGCCTCGTCCGTCCGGCGACTTCCACCGCTACGCGGTGGAATGGTTTCCGGATCGGATGGAGTTCTTTTTCGACGACCGCCCGTACTTCAGCTTCCGGATCGACGACGCCGGAACGGGGCCCGACAACCCGTTCCGCCGGCCGCACTATCTGCTCCTGAACCTCGCCCTGGGCGGCACC
>RFUD01000443.1 GCA_009923125.1 Planctomycetia bacterium | reverse complement strand
GGCCGCGGCCCGGCTTCCCGTGCTCACCTGGTCGGCGACCCGGTTGGCCTCCGAGGTCGATGCGTGCAACGGCTGCGGTGCCTGCCGGACCCAGGCGGCCGATCTGCGGATGTGTCCCCGCTATCGCGAGGAGTCCGCCGAGGAGTGCTCGCCGCGGGCGAAGGCGAACCTCGTCGGGGCGGTGCTTTCGGCCGGGCTCGGCATGGATGCCCTGGCCACCGACCGCGTGCGGCGGATCGCCGACACCTGCTTCAACTGCCACCAGTGCCGCAGCGACTGTGCCGCCGGCGTGGATGTCCCGGCGCTGGTGATGGAGCTCAAGGCGGCCCACGTGGCGACCAACGGCCTGCCCACCGCGGCGTGGCTGCGGTCGCGGGTGGATCTCCTGAGCGCGATCGGAGGCCGGTTCGGGCCGCTGGCCAACCGCGCGATCGCGAGTCCGCGGGCCCGCTGGCTGATCGAAAAAACGCTCGGTATCGCCCGCGGTCGCAAGCTCCCCGCGTTCAGCGGCGGCCGCACGCTGCGCTGGGCGGCCCGCCGCGGGCTGACGCGCCCGTCGCGGCGTGGCGGACCGCGCGTGCTCTATTTTCTCGACACCTACGCGAGGCACCACGACCCGCTGTTGGTCCAGTCGCTCGTGGGCATTCTCGAGCGGCACGGCGTCGGCGTGTACATCGACCCGCGGCAGGTGGCGTCGGGGATCGCGCTCGTCTCGGAGGGGGACGTCGAGGCGGCGCGGGCCCTCGCCCGCACGAACGTGCGCATCCTGGCCGAGGCCGTGCGGCTGGGCTACCGGATCGTGTGCACCGAGCCCTCCACGGTCACGTGTCTCACGCACGACTACCCGCTGCTCGTCGAGGACGACGACATGGAGCGGATCGTGGCGGCCACGACCGATGCGACGACCTACCTCTGGGAGCTGCACCGCGAGGGACGGTTGCGACTCGACTTCTCCCCGGTGCCCGCGCGGATTCTCTACCACACGCCGTGCCACCTGCGGACACGCCACGCGACGAGCCCGGCGGAGCATCTGTTGCGACTCGTGCCGGGGCTGGTCGTCCAGGCGGCCGACCGGGGCTGTTCGGGCATGGCGGGCACGTTCGGTCTGGCCCGGGAGCATTATCGGGCCAGCCTGCGGGCGGGGCTCGGGCTGGTCACGGCGATGCGGAGCGCCGGCGTCGAGGCGGGTGCTACCGAGTGCAGCGCGTGCCGGATACAAATGGAGCAGGGCACCACGAAGCCGACGGTGCATCCGGTGAAGCTGCTGGCCAAGGCGTATGGAGCGATCGATGGAGACGATGCCGGGCGACTCGACGGCCTGCTCAGCGCCACGAGCGGACGGCTCACCACGAGCTGACGCCGGCGAGCCGTCCGTGATGAGCGTGCAGTTCTTCGCCGGCATGGCCGAGGCCGCGGGCATGCGGCGGCTGACCATCGGGTGGTCCGGCGGCAGCGTCGCCGAACTGCGTGCGGCGATCGCGGCCGCGTGCCCCGCCGTGGGGGCGCTCCTGGCGCGGAGCGCCGTCGCGGTGGACGGGCGGTACGCGACCGATGCCGCCGCCGTGCCCGCGACGGCGGACGTGGCGGTGATCCCTCCGGTGAGCGGAGGGTAGCGTGGCCGTCGTCGTCTGCAGGCTGGTCAACGGGGAGATCGACACCGCCGCCGTCCTGGCGACCGTGGCCGACGTCGCCGCCGGCGCGCATGTGCTGTTCGTCGGGACGACCCGGGGCGTGACCGGCGACGTGGTCACGCGGGGGCTCGAGTACGAGGCGCACGAGCCGCTGGCGAGATCCGTGCTGTGCGCACTTGCCGAGGAGGCCGTGCGAACCCACACGCTCAGCGGCTGCGCCGTCGTGCACCGGCTCGGGGCCGTGCCGGTCGGGAGCGCGAGCGTGGCCGTGGCCACCAGCGCGCCGCATCGCCGGGAGGCGTTCGCCGCGGCCGAGTGGCTGATGGAGCGGATCAAGCGGGATGTTCCGATCTGGAAGCGCGAAGAGGCCGCGGACGGCTCGCGCACCTGGGTGCATCCCGACGGGCCGCCGGCGGCCGTGGTGCCGGAGCGGAGGCCATGAGCGGCGCGACGCGCACGGGCGTGCGGAC
>RFUD01000442.1 GCA_009923125.1 Planctomycetia bacterium | reverse complement strand
GCCAAGGCACGTTCGACAGGATGTCGAGACGTGCCGTGAACCTAGTACTTCACCGTCATGCCGAAGTCCACGCCGTTGGTGAAC
Organism: Planctomycetia bacterium; assembly: GCA_009923125.1. Classification (GTDB taxonomy): domain Bacteria; phylum Planctomycetota; class Planctomycetia; order Pirellulales; family UBA1268; genus RGVT01. Next base: position 2,019 of record RFUD01000442.1, on the reverse strand, counting down.
ACGTATTCCTGGCCGCCGTCCACCGGTCCGATCCGGTTGTAGACCGGGTCGGGGCGGTAGTACGCGCTCGTCGGATCGGTGTACCGCGGATCGGTCGGCGAGACGGTCGCCGGCCGCGGGCCCGTCGTCTTCACGATCCACGGGTTGGTCAGGCTCGCGGGCTGCGTCGGGTCGGTCGGCTCGGCGTACGTCGTCGGCTTCGCCACGCCCTTGTAGCCCGTGTTCGTCGAGGCCCGGGCGATGTTGCCCAGCCACATGCCGGTGTAGCCCGCATGCAGCGTGATCGCCTGGCTGAGCTTGAACTCCGTGCCGAACCGCCACTCGCCGATCGGCGAGAACACGAACCGGTGCTCGGCGGCGTTGGTCGCGTTCGACTGACCGATGCCGTAGATCTGCAGGAACAGCGGCGGCGGCGGCAGCTGGACCGTGTTCGCGGCACTCGACCCACCACCGCTGCTGGAGTTGGTGACCGACGGATTGAACGTGGCCCGCAGGTAGTCCGCCCCGATCGAGTCGGGGAAGTTCGAGCCCCGGTACAGGTTGTTCTGCCAGTTGAACGCGGCGGTGAACTTGAACTCGCTGGAGAACGTCCACCGGCCGGCCTGCGACTCGAAGAGCAGCCCGAACTCCGGGCCGACCATGTTGTTGAACGAGTCGGTTTCCCATGCACCCACCTGGAGCGGCGTCGATCGGCCGAGCCCCGTGAGCGTGTCCACGCCCCCGATGCCCAGGACGTCCCCGGACGAGGTCGTGAACAGCGACGCACCCTGGCTCGTGCCGAGCGTGCCACCGCCCACGCCACCCACGCCACCCGTGCCACCGGTACCGCCGGTGCCGCCACCAGCCGTGCCACCGGCTCCTCCACCAGTACCGACACCCGTCGCGCCGGCACCGCCGGCACCGCTGCCGGGCGTGGAGATGTTCACGCCACCACCGCTGTTGCCGCCGGTGGGACCCTGGTTGAAGGCATATTGGTTGCTCTCGTAACCGAGGCGAAACCGGTCGGCGAACTGGACGAACCGCGGGCCGAGCGAGAACCGGGCGGTGCTGCGGCTGCCCCGGCCGCCGAGCTCGCGACGGATGATCGCCGCCGCTCCGGCGCTCTCGATTTCCGTCGAGTTCAGCTGTGTGAGCTTCTGGGCGATCATGTGGTCAGGCGGCGGGCTGTTGGCCGTGATCGTGGTCGTGGTGAGCGGGAAGCCCGCGGTCGCGATGCCGCCACCGGTGAGACCGAGGCCGCCGGCCGTCGTGGCCTGCGTGAAGATCTGGGTCGGCGACGACGCGGCGAACTCACTGATCGTCAGGAATTCCTGCGACTGGCTGCCCACCGTGAAGTAGCTGATGTTCACGCCCTTGCCGTCGTAGATCCAGCCGCCTTCGTAGCGGTTGCCCCAGGCCATCTTCGTGCGCATCCAGCTCGTGTTCAGATCCAACTGCAGCGGATCGGCTCCGAAGATGAAGATCCCGCCGATGATGTTTTGCGAGTTGGTCCCCGACGCCTGCAGTGCGCCGTTGTTGAGCTGCACGATCGTCTGCGGCGAGATCGGCTGGCTGGGAATCAGGTAGCCGCCGCGGTCGGTCTGGCCGACGCCGCGCACGCCCGGCGGCGTGATGCCCCAGTAGAGGCGGTCGTAGTTGAAGAACACGCCCTCGCTCGGCTCGGGGTAGATCTCGTAGTCCTGCAGGTCCGGCGGCGCGAACAGCTGGAAGTCGTAGAAGTTCTGGTCCGGCAGGAGCGGCATCCAGTCGCCGGCCCGCGACGGCGGCACCATCGCAGATGCGATCGTGAGCGTCAGGATCAGTCTCTCGAGCCGTCGGAACATCGTGTTCGTAGCCATCGCTGTAGTCCTGGGGAGCAGGAACCGTTCGTCCGCACGTGCGGATTGCTCGTCTGGTATCGGTCGTGCCGGTCGTTCCAGTTGATGAAAGTTGGCGGAGTCTGACGCCTGGAGCGGATTTCGCAGTCGGGATGGAAAAACGTGGCGATCGCGGCAAAGTCGGGTATGTTGCAGGAACCCT
>RFUD01000441.1 GCA_009923125.1 Planctomycetia bacterium | reverse complement strand
CGAGCGCCTCGATCTTCGCCACCATCTCGTCGGTGAGCATGCGCTTGGGGGCGATCATCGGTCGAGCTCCGCGGCGATGATGTTGAGGCTGCCGAGCACCGCCACCACGTCGGAGAGCGTGTGGCCACGGATCAGGTGCGGGAACAGGGCGAAGTGGAGCACCGACGGCGGCCGGCAGCGGGCCCGGTAGGCGGTGTCGTTGCCGTCGCCGACGAGGTAGAAGCCGAGTTCGCCGTTGGGCGCCTCGATCGCCGCGTACGACTCCTCGCAGGGCACCTCGAAGCCGCGGTTGGCCATCGACAGCTCGAAGTGGGAGATCGTGCCCTCGATCGTCGAGTAGACCTGCTGCTTCGTCGGCAGGGCCGTGCGCTGATCGATGCCGACGTTCACGGGCCCGTCCGGCAGGCGGTCGAGGGCCTGCTGCACGATCTTCAGGCTTTCCCGCATCTCCTGCATCCGGACGAGGTAGCGGGCGTAGCAGTCGCCGGTGCTCGCGCAGGCCACGTTGAAGTCGAGGTCGCCGTAGGCGAGATAGGGCTCGTCCTTCCGCAGGTCGCGGGTGACGCCGCTCGCCCGGGCGACCGGCCCCGTGGCACCGCGGTTGATCGCCTCCTCCTTCGTGAGCACGCCCACGCCCTTGGTGCGGTCCACGAAGATGCGGTTGCGGGTGAGCAGCCGCTCCATGTCGTCGAGCGTCTTGGGGAACGTGCGGAGAAACGCCCTGATCTTTTCGATCACCAGCGGCGTGAAGTCCTGCGAGACGCCGCCGACGCGGGTGTAGGAGTTGGTGAACCGCGCGCCGCAGAGCGTCTCGAGAATGTCGTAGATCACCTCCCGTTGATAGAAGGCGTAGAGGAAGAACGTGAACGCACCCGTATCGAGCCCCACCGCGCCGTTGCACAGCAGGTGGTCGCTGATCCGGGCCAGTTCGGCCACGATCGTGCGGATGAACGTGCATCGCGGCGTGAGTTCGATGCCCAGGAGCGTCTCCACGGCATGGTGCCAGGCCACGTTGTTGGCGACCGGCGAGATGTAGTTCATCCGGTCGGTCACCGTCACGTATTGATTGAACGTGAGATGCTCGCCGATCTTCTCGAAGCCCGAGTGGAGATAGCCCATCTCAGGCATCGCATCGACCACCCGCTCACCCTCGAGCTTGAGCACGAGGCGGAGCGTGGTGTGGGTCGCCGGGTGCTGCGGGCCGAAGTTCAGCGTCCACAGGTAGTCCTCGCTCCGGGGACCGTCGGCGGCGTCGAGTGAACCGAATTCAGCGGGTGCGATGGACATGGGTGTCAGCCGTCGTCGCGGGTGAGGACGGGGAAGTTGTGCCGCTCGCCGCGGCCCTGGAGCGGATAATCCTTGCGGAGCGGGTGGGCGGTGAAGGCCTCGGGCATGACCAGCCGCCGCAGGTCGGGGTGGCCGTCGAACCGGATGCCGAACAGATCCCATACCTCGCGCTCCAGCCAGTCGGCCGAACGCCAGACCGACGTCACGCTCGGCACCGCCGGATCGGGATCGTCCACGAACACCCGCACCGTCAGCCGCTGGTTGGTGACGGTGCTGGCGAGGAGGTACACCAGTCCATACCGCTGCTTCGCCCCCTTGTAGTCGAGGTAATCGACGCAGGTGACATCGACGAGCAGGTCGAATCCGGTGGCGGCCAGGTGCCGGAACGCATCGAGCGCCCGCTCCGGCGGAACGACGGCCCGGGTCTGGCCGCGGAACGTCGAGACGTGGCACGGCCCCACGGCCGCGGCCAGCGACTCGAGAACGGCGTCGACGGAAGGAGGGGTGGTTGGCATCGGGGGAATCAGCCGCCGGCGGCCGTCTCGGCCGCGGCGGCGAGCTCGCGCTGGAGGACGGGATTGCGGGCGGCGTCGATCGTGAGGGGGAGCGTCGCCTCGACGAGCGCCCGCTTGCGCCGCTGCCGCTCGGCGGTGTCGAACTCGCGGCCCGTGATCGTGCCCTCGCGCTGGATCTTGTCCTGGAGGTCGATGATCGCCTGGATCAGCTGCTCGGGCCGCGGCGGGCAGCCGGGCACGTACATGTCCACCGGGATGAAGCGGTCGATCCCCTGCACCACCGCGTAGGTGTCGAACACGCCGCC
>RFUD01000045.1 GCA_009923125.1 Planctomycetia bacterium | reverse complement strand
GAGATCCTGGCCGGCGAGGTCGAGCGTGTCGGCGATCGCTTCGATATCGAGTCCATCCGGGCCGGCGAGCGCCGACCCGAGTTGTGCGGAGTCCGGCTCGGTGGCTGGCGGAGCCTGCGGCCGCTCGACGAGCGCCGCCAACCGTGCGAGCAACACGAGCCGCACGGCGTCGGGTTCCGTGGCACCCAAAGCGGTGAGATCGCGGGCCAGATGGAGTGCCTCGCGGAGTCGCCGCTCGAGCGCCATGACGTCGCGGCAGTCGCGCTGGATGGCGGCCGGGGCGAGGGTGTGGTCGAGCCGCCGGGCGATTCGGGCGATGGCCTCGTCACGGGAGGGCGGCTGCCACGATTCGTGCGCGCCCGTGCGACGTTCGTGGATCCGCTCGAGGGCCGCCGCGGCACGGTTACGGATCTCCGCCGGCGTGCCCGGCACCACGCAGGGAGCCAGCAGGAACTCGGCGATGTCATCGGCTTCCGTGGCGTCGAGCGCCGCGATCACGCCCGGCCACGAGCGGACCTCGGCCGAGCCGAGTTGTGCGAGAAGCGCCGATGTGCCTTCGTCGCCGAGGTCGCGCACGAGCCCGCGGGCGATCGCCCGGGCGCGACTGCCCGCGTCGTCGTCGCCGGCGAGCACTTCCGCGAGAGCGGGGAGCGCGGCGATGCCGGCACGGCCGAGCGTCGTCGTCGCGGCCTGGCGCGTCTCCAACGCGGGGCTGCGGAGATCGCTCACCGCCCGCGCGATGCGCGTCGGATCCCGCCGGCGTTGCCGCCCCGTCTCCTCGATCGCCTCCACCACCGGGAGCAGGTCCGGCGCGTGGGTGGCCAGCACCGACTCCAGTCGGAGCAGGCTGCCCGGGGGCGCGTCGTCGCCGAGTCGCGCCAGCATCGCAGCCCGGCCCTCACCGGCGTCGGTGAGCACGTCGGCCAGTCGCCTGGCATACGCGATCGCCACGTCGACAGCCTCGACGGCGGCGGTCTTCGCTGCGGCCTCGAGAAGCTGCGTCGGGGTCGCAGGGGGAGGATGGGCCACCGAATCGACCACGGCCTGGGCGTAGGGGTCGAGCGGGGCGGCCGCTTCGACAACCGGCGCCCAGGCCGCCAGTGGCACCGCCGCCGTGAGGGCGGCGAGGAAGCATCGGGAAGTCAGGCGAGCCGCCGTTGCCATACGACAATCTGGTCGGCCACGCGGGCCGGCGCGGTCGAGCCGAAACTCGCCATCCGCTCAACTGCCCTCGAGGCCCCCAGCGCCCCGCGCAGGGCGGCCGTCCAGCCTGCCCATTCTCGCGAGAATTCCTCGTCGGAAAGCTCCGCCAGCGACACGCCCCGGGTCATCGCCCGCCGCACGAGGTGGCCGACCGTCTCGTGGGCCGTCCGCTGCGGAACGCCCGCCGTGATCAAGGCCTCCATCAGGCTCGTGGCGTCGAGGTGCCCCCGTTCGAGGGTGGCCGCGATCCTGGCGTGGTCGAACGACGTGCCCGCGACGAGGGGCGCGGCGACGCCGAGCACCGCCTCGAGCGTGTCGATCGAGTCGAAGATCGTCTCCTTGTCTTCCTGGAGATCACGGTTGTAGGCGGTGGGCAGACCCTTCAAGAGCACGAGCAGGGCCTGCACGTTGCCGATCGCCCGCGCGCTCTTGCCGCGCACGAGCTCGAGCACGTCGGGGTTGATCTTCTGCGGCATGATCGAGCTGCCGGTGCAGAAGCCCTCGGGAAGCCTGAGAAAGCCGAACTCCTGCGTGCTGTAGAGGATCCACTCCTCGGCCCACTGCGAGAGGTGGGTCATGGTGAGTGCGATCACGAACGCGAGCTCGCAGACGAAGTCGCGGTCGCTCGCGCCGTCGAGGCTGTTGGCCGCCACCCCCTCGAAGCCGAGCGCCTCGGCCACGTGGTCGCGGTCGATCGGGAGGCTCGATCCGGCGAGTGCCCCCGAACCGAGCGGCAGCACGTTCGTCCGCCGGCGGCAGTCGGCGAGCCGGCTGCGGTCGCGCTCGAACTTCTCACACCAGCCGAGCACCTGGTGGCTCGCGAGCACCGGCTGGGCCCGGCGGAGGTGGGTGTAGCCGGGGATCACGAGCCCCTGCTCGCGCACCGCGAGGCCGAGGAAGGCGCGCTGGAGTTCGAGCAGACCCTCGTCGAGCCGGTCGATCGCCCGCCGGCAGTGGAGCCGGAGGTCGGTGGCCACCTGGTCGTTGCGGCTGCGGGCCGTGTGCAGCTTGCGGCCGATGTCGCCGAGCCGGGCGGTGAGCGCCGATTCGATGTGGAGATGGATGTCCTCCTTCGCGGCGGTGAATTCGAATGCACCGCGTCGGATCTCGCCTCGAATCTCCTCGAGCCCCTGGGCGATCGCATCGGCCTCGGGCACGGTGATCAGGCCGCAGGCGGCGAGCATGCGTGCGTGGGCGATCGAGGCGTCGATGTCGTCGTCGGCGAGCCGCCTGTCGAACGACACGCTCTCGGAGAATGCCTCGACCCGCTTGTCGGTCGGCTCCCGAAACACGCCGCCCCACGCCTTGGACGGTGTTTGGCCTGCGGAAGGATTGGTCACGGACGCGGCCCTGCGACGGGGAGAGATGCATCGAGTTGTACTTCCGACGGCCCGAAAATCCATCCCGTCCGGGTAGACTGCACCGCTCCATGACCTCTCCCGACGATTTTCTCGCGCCCGGTGGCAGGCTTGCGGCGCGGCTGACGGGCTGGGAGTCGCGGCCGCAGCAACTGGAGATGGCGCGGCTGGTCGCCCAGGCGATCGCCGAGCGGCGACACGCGGTGATCGAGGCCGGCACCGGCGTCGGCAAGAGCCTCGCCTACCTCGTGCCCGCCGTGCTCGCGGCGACGGCCGACCAGGCGGACGACGGGGCCCCGAGCGACATGCCGCCGCCGGACGCCGACTGGGACGAAGAGTCCGACGCGCCCGTCGCGCCGCCCGGCCGCCGGCCGCGCCGCGTCGTGATCTCGACGCACACGATCGCGCTCCAGGAGCAGCTCGTCACGAAAGACATCCCGCTCGTGGCGGCGGTGATGCCGCGGGAGTTTTCGGCGGTGCTCGTGAAGGGCCGGGGCAACTACGTGAGCCTGCGGCGGCTCGCGCTCGCGCTCGAACGCGGGGGCAGCCTGTTCAAGGAGGACGACGAACTCGCCGAGCTCCGCGAACTCGCCTCCTGGGCGCGCCGCACGGGCGACGGGTCACTCGCCGACCTCCCGAGCCTGCCGACGGCCGCGGTCTGGGAAGAGATCGAGAGCGACTCGGGCAACTGCATGGGGCGGGCCTGCCCGACCTACCAGCAGTGTTTCTACTACGCCGCCCGAAGGCGGATGCACCATGCCCAGGTGCTCGTCGTGAACCACGCGCTCTTCTTCTCGGATCTGGCGATCAGGCGGGCCGGGGCCAGCCTGCTGCCCGACTACGACGTGGTCGTGTTCGACGAAGCCCACACGCTCGAGAGCGTGGCGGGCGACCATCTGGGCGTGGGCATTTCGAGCGGCACGGTCGAACGCATCCTGTCGAAGCTCTTCAACGAGCGCACGCGCCGCGGGCTGCTCGTGCACTACAAGATGCACGATCTCGAGCCCGACGTGCTCCGCTGCCGCCGCGCGGCCGAGGATTTTTTCGCAGCCGTGCGGCACGCGGTGCCGGGCGGCGGCGACGGCCCGTGGCGCGTGCGCCGGCCCCGCCTCGTGCCCGACTCGCTCGGCGACGTCTGCCTCGGCCTCGTGCGCAAACTGAAGTCGGCCGCCGACGGTCTCGCGAACGACGCCGAGCGGCACGACTTCCACGCCCTCGCCGACCGCCTCGCGCTCGTGGCGGGCTCGGTGCGCACCTGGCTCGAGCAGGGCGAACCGGGCGCGGTGTGGTGGGTCGAGGCCCAGCGCTCGCGCCGGGGCCGGGAGCGCATCCGCCTGGCCGGCGCGCCCATCGACGTGGGGGCGACGCTCGAGCGCGAGCTGTTCAGCCGCGTGGGCACCGTCGTGCTCACGAGCGCCACGCTCGCCGTCGGCGGGGAGCGGTCCGAGGAAGGCATTCCAGACGACGGCCCCCGGGTCGATCCATTCGCGTTCTTCCGCCAGCGGATCGGGCTCGGGGGTGCCGCGCGTGGAGTCGCATCGGAACCGGACGCGGGCGATCGCAGCGTCATCACCCGCCGGCTCGGCAGCCCGTTCGACTACGAGCGGCAGGCCACGCTCGTGCTCGTCGATCGGCTGCCGGACCCCGAGCAGCGCGAGGCCTACGATCGGGCGTGCGTGCGGATGATCCGCCGCTACGTCGAGCGGAGCGAGGGCCGGGCCATGGTGCTGTTCACGAGCACCGCCGCGCTCGCCGCCGCCTCGGCGGACCTCGCCGGGTGGTGTGCCCGGCGCAACTACCGGCTCGTGAGCCAGGCCGACGGCCTCACGCGCACCCAGATGCTCGCCGATTTCCGGGCCGGGCCCGCGGGCGTGCTCCTGGGCACCGACGGCTTCTGGCAGGGAATCGACCTGCCGGGCGACTGCCTCGTGACGGTGATCATCACGCGACTGCCCTTCGCCGTGCCCGACCGGCCGCTGGTCGCCGCGCGCATCGAGGCGCTTCGCGAAGCCGGTGGCAATCCATTCATGGAGTATCAACTGCCCGAAGCGGTGCTCAAGCTGAAGCAGGGCTTCGGGCGGCTGATCCGCACGCACGCGGACCGCGGCACCGTGGTGATTCTCGACCCGCGCGTGCTCACGAAACACTACGGCCGCGTGTTCCTCGACAGCCTCCCACCGGCCCGCGTCGAGATCGAGCCCTTCGACGACGAGTGACGCGCGTGGGGCAAGCGTCTCGCTTGTCCGGCCCTGAATTGAGCGCGCCGGGTTGGGCGCGTTGAGGGAAAGCATGACAGGCTGGAGCCTGTCGTACGGCAAGCGAGACGCTTGCCCCACAGGACGGCAAGTGCCGTGCCGAACAGGATTGGCTGGAGGCCCGGAGCGAACGTCCGGCGACGGGACATGGGGAGCCCGAAGCCGGCGCGCGCTCTACTACGAAGCCAGTTCGAGTTCGGCCCAGGTCGTGGGGTCGCCGTCCCACGGGTATTCGGGCGGGGCGCAGAAGGGCACGCGGCCGAGCTTGCGGTCGACGAGCGCGGCGCAGAATCCGAGACGCGGAATGTCGGCGGGATCCCAGCCGGGGAGCGCGGCGGCTGACACGAAGGCGTCGATCTGCCAGCCGTCGGCGGTGAGTTTGCCGGCGATCGACACCGCGCCCGGTGGGAGTTCCGCGGGCACTTCGCTCGTGCGCGGGATCGCGGCGGCCACGGCCACGGCCTGGTCGGCCATGCGACCGCCACCGGTGGGCAGGAAAGCGAGCCTGCGGCAATAGCGGCCGGCGCGGTGGCTGTCGCCCGTCGGCCGGGTGGCGATCCAGAGGTGGAGGCCGTCGCTGTCCTCGGGCCGCGTCGGCTGGCACCAGCGCGATGTGCCCACGCCCCTGGCGATGCCGCGCACGCCGAGGCCGGAATCGTTCCACGCGATCCAGAGATCGAGCACGTCGGGCACGTTGGCGAGCGGTGCGAGCGCCGGAAGCCTGCAGGCTTCGTCAAGTTTGGCGGCGGCAGGTGGCCAGAGCGCCGCCCGCCGTGGACAGACGAGGCGAAACCGGAAGGGCGCGGCGGGATTGACGAGCGGCGACATGAGGTTGAGGAGCATCTTATACTTGCCACACAGGCCGGCGGAGCGGCCGTGGCCATCCCCGGTGGAAGCCCAGCCGATGCGCGTGCTCATGGTGGCGAGCGAGGCGGCACCGTTCGCGAAGACCGGCGGTCTCGCCGACGTGGCCGGCGCCCTGCCCGGGGCCCTGGCCAGGCTCGGGTGCGACGTCACGCTCGTGATGCCTGCCTACCGCGAGGTGTTCTCCAAGGGGCTGCCCGTCGAGGAGACGGGGCTCGCCTTCGAGGTGCCGCTCGGGGCCCGCCGGGCGACGGCGCGGATTCTCCGTGGCCGGCTGCCGGGGTCGGACGCCGCGGCACTGTTCATCGCCAACGACGCCTGCTTCGATCGCCCCACGCTCTACGGCGGCGCCGAAGATTACGCGGACAACGCCGAGCGATTCATCTTTTTCGCCCGCGCCGCGCTGGAACTGGCCGGTCGCCAGGATCGCCCCTTCGACATCCTCCACTGCCACGATTGGCAGGCGGGACTCGTGCCCGCCTACCACAAACTCGTGTATCACGCCTGGCCGATGCTCTCGCAGGCCCGGTCGGTGATGACGATCCACAACATGGCCTACCAGGGCCTGTTCTGGCACTGGGACATGCTGCTCACCGGCTTCGACTGGAAATACTTCAACTGGCAGCAGATGGAGTTTTACGGGCAGCTGAGTTTTTTGAAGACGGGCCTGGTGTTCGGCGATGCGATCAGCACCGTCAGCCCCACCTACGCCCGGGAGATCCAGCACGCCCCCGGCGGCTGCGGTCTCGAGGGTGTGCTCGCATCCCGCAGCGACACGCTCGTGGGCATCGTCAACGGCATCGATACGACCGTCTGGAATCCCGCCACCGATCGATGCATTCCGCGGAGCTACGGGCCCGACAATGCCGGCGAAGGGAAGGCAGCCGCACGCATCGCGCTCGCCGCCCGGCTCGGCCACGCGGCCCCCGACCCGCGGCCGCTCGTGGCCTTGGTCGGCCGGCTCGTCGAGCAGAAGGGAATCGATCTCGTGATCGAGATGCTCGGGCGGATGGGGGGGGGCGGCCGGGCGCATTTCGTGATTCTCGGCACCGGCTCCGCCGACACCGAGGCGGCGCTGCGCCACGCGGCCGCGGCGTATCCAGGCGCGATCGACCTGGTGATCGGGTTCGATGAGGAGTTGGCGCATCTCGTGTTCGCGGCGGCGGACATCGCACTCGTGCCGAGCCGCTACGAGCCCTGCGGCCTCACGCAACTCTATGCACTCCGCTACGGCACGATCCCCGTGGTCCGGGCGACGGGTGGGCTCGTCGACACGGTGATCGATGCCACGCCGGAGACGCTCGCGAGCGGCCGGGCGAGTGGGTTCGTGTTCGAGGCCTTCGATTCACTCGCGCTCGAGCACGCCCTCGACCGCGCGCTCGAGGCTCATGCCGACCGCAGGCTGTGGAGCGGGCTCGTGCGGCAGGTGATGGGGCAGGATTGGTCGTGGGATACGAGCGCGCGCGACTACGTGCGGCTCTTCGAGCGCGTCTGAGCCGCGCCGCCCGTGGCGGTGATGGAACGGGCGGAACGCGGGCAAGCGGGCCCTGGTGGCAACCGGGACGGTCGCCCCACATGCGGGTAAGCCAGGCAAGCTGCATGCGATCGTTTCGTTCCCCCGGTGCGTGACGCCGACGTGGGTGCCGCACGACCGATACGACTGGCATGAAACACGTATGCGTCATCGCCGTGGTGATCGGCGGGCTCCTCGGTTGCGTGGCGTCGGCAGGTGAGGCGTGCCGCTGTCGGCGGTGCGGCCCGGGTGTCGCGGGCATGGAGACGCCCTACGGCGACACCGGGTGCGGCCCGCGGTACTGCGGCGCGAAGCACGAGCCGAGCCGCTGCGATCCGTGTGACGCCTGCAACCGCTGGCGCGGCTGCAACGGCGGGATGCAGAGCCCCGACATGCTCGCCCCGTGGCAGCTCCCGCCTGGCCGAGGATTCATGACGGCCGAGCAGTTGGGCTACGCCACGTGGACCGGCTGCCGGACGTGCAAGTAGCCGGGGCAACTTTCCGGGACGGCTCGGGATCGTGCCGACCGTCCCTTGGCGGGCCTCCGCCCGCTGGCGGTTCCCCGGCCCTCCGGGCCTGGCGCTCCAGGCTCGGCTCTGGCGCTACACGTTCGGGCGACGCACCGCGTACGTGGCGGCGAACGTGATCTCGTCGCCGCGGTCGCGGCAGGCCTGACGGAGCACGTCGAGCGCGTCGCCCGCCACCGCCATCTCCACGAGCGACGGCAGCATGCCGCTCGTCTGCACGACGCTCGGCATCCCGCCGTCGGCTGGTCGTTCGAGCACGGCGTGGAGGGCCTCGGCCGGCCGGCCCAGCCGCCAGAGCAGGAGCGCGAGGATGTCGGCGGGCAGCGTGCCTGCTGCGTCGAGCCGGGCCGTCGCGGCGGCCGAACGAAAGTACCGGACGGCGGCGTCCACATCGCGGCCCAGTTGCGCCGCATAGAACAGCCGTGACGCTTCCCCGACGTTCTCAAAGGGCGGCTCGCCCGGATAGGTCGCCTCGGCCGGCAGTCGGCACGCGTAGACCGCGAGTTGCCAGGCCTGTTCGAGCACGGCCCGGTCGGTCGCCACCCGGGCGATCCGGAGCACCGACTGAAGATGCGACACATCCACGTGCACGCTCGGGTCATCGATCAGACCACCTGCGGCTGTCAGACGCTCCACGATCGAGCCGCATGCAGCACCCGGCTCGACGAGGCCGCGGCGCTCGAGGTCGGCCGCCAGGTTCGCCAGCACCTCGTGATGAAGGTGTGCCACGAGCACGGCCGCCGCAGCCTGCTGCCGGGGGGCCGGGAGGCGTGACACCCCCTGTTCGTAGGCCGTGATCCCATTGCACGTCCCCTGGGACTCGAGCACGAGTTCGATGCCGAGTGCCGGATCGATCCCGTCCCACAGCGCGACATGCAAGATCTCGCCGCGTCGCGTTTCGGCGGCCTCTTCGTCGGCGGGCAGGCGGGCCGCCAGGTCGCGCAGTTTCGCCGCCACCTCGGCCGGCTCGACAGCGGCCCGCAGATACATCCACCCGGCGGCCACCGATCCCTCGTCGAACAGCGGCCAGCCCACCTCGCGGCAGGCGGCGAGCGACCGCTCGTCGAGTCGCTCACGGGCGCCGGCATCGAGCGTCCCGAGATCGCCGGTGAGCGGGAGCCCGAGTGCGGCCCGCGCTTCCAGCAGCCGTAGATCGAAGAGTGCGTGCCAGCGCCGACGTTCGGTGAGCGAGGAAGCGAGAGTGGCGAAGAGGTCGTCGCGGCCGCGCGTGGCCTGGGCGGCAAGCGTGTCGAACAGTTCGGTCATGCGAGTGGTTCGAACTCCGGGAGCGTGAACGAGCGGCGACGAGACGACGTGTTCCCTAGGGAGCGGACTGACGGAGCGATTCGTAAGCCAGGACCGCCGCCGTGGCGGAGACGTTGAGGCTGTCGGCGATGCCTCGCATCGGCAGTCGGACGGTTTCGAGCACGATCGTGCCGGCGTCGGCCGCCCGCTGCCAGTCGTCCGAGAGGCCGGTGGCCTCGCTGCCGAGCACGATCGCCGTCGCGCCGGTCAACCGCGGTTCATGCCACAGTCGTGTGCCCCGCGGCAGCGCGGCGACGACCCGCCGGCGGTCGCGACCGCACCAGGCGATCGCCTCCGCGGTCGAGGCGACCGCCAGCGGGAGCGCGAACACGGTGCCGAGGCTCGCCCGGATCGCAGCCGGGTTCGCGGGGTCGGTGCCGCCGCCACAGGCAATCACGCCGGCGATCCCGGCGGCATCGCACGTCCGCAGGATCGCGCCCAGGTTGCCGGGCTTCTCGACGCCCTCGACCACGAACACCGGGCGATCCGCGGCGATGGTGAAGCCGTCGAGACCGCCGGCCTGGAAACGGGCCACGGCCACGAGGCCTTCGTTGCGGCTGCCGAACGCCACCTTCTCGAACGGTCGGCGGGCGAGGGCGATGATGTGCGTGCCGCGTGCCTCCAGCCGCCGCACGAGGTCGTCGCGAGCGACATCCGCCGGCGCTTCCACGTCGAGGAACGCCTCCGGGACCTCGACGCCGGACGCGACCGCCCGGTCGATCTCGCGCAGGCCGTCCACGAGCGTGAGGCCGGTCGCGCGGCGGGCGTCGGCCTCGCGCAGCCGGGCCGCGTCGCGCACGCGGGGATTGGCCGGGCTCGTGATCATGTCGTGGCGGGTCATGCGGCGGGACCTGAGCGGGCGAAATCACCGAGTGGCAGCGGGCGGCCGGAGGCGTCGCGGCATTCGAGCCGGCCCGACTCGATCGCACCGTCGAACGCACCGGCCAGTGTGTCGTGGAGCAGGCGGTGATGCCAGCGGGGCGAGTGGCATGTGAGCAGAATGGGGCCGGCGTGCCCGCGGCCGACGAGCTTGGCCAGGTCGGAAAGAAGGGCTGGAAGGTCGCGGTCGATCGAAAAGGCCTGCCCCTTCGGACCGTGGCCCCACGACGGCGGATCGAGCACGACGCCGTCGTAGCGAGCACCGCGGCGCACCTCTCGCGCCACGAACGTCCGGGCATCTTCGCAGAGCCAGCGGATCGGCGCGGCGTCGAGGCCCGATGCGGCCGCGTTCCGTCTGGCCAGAGCCGTCGCCTGCTTCGAGGCATCGACGTGCACAACCTCTGCACCAGCGGCGGCGAGTGCGAGCGTCGCCGCCCCGGAGTGGGCGAAGAGCGACAGCATCCGCGCGGCCCGCGGCGTGCCGGCGGCGAGCCAGCGCCACTGGTCGAGTTGCTCGAGGAACACGCCGAGCTGCCCGGAGGGCGCGGGCCGCACTTCGAGCGCGAGCGTCGCGCTGACAGGCCCGGCGAGCGGCACCCGCACGAACCATGGGTCGGGAAGCGGGGCGGAGAAGTGCCACGAGCCCCGGCGGTCGGACGTCGTCATAAACCTCGCCGTGGCGGCCTCCCAGACGCGTGGCAGCCGTCGCGGAGGCAGATCGGACAGGAGGAGCGGCCGGTCCACGAACACACCGCCGAGCATTTCCAGCCGCCGGCCGGAGCCGTAATCGACGAGCGAGGGGTCCCGAAACTTTTCCGAGGCCGGGGCGTTCATTCCTCTACCAGCGTACGACATCGAACGGCGC
>RFUD01000440.1 GCA_009923125.1 Planctomycetia bacterium | reverse complement strand
TAGGCCAGGCCGATCTTCTTCGTTTCCGGCGAGGCGTTCGGGCCGAGTGCGATCAGGCACGGCACGCCGCCCCCCTTCACGTACTCGCTGCGGACGAGGTGGCCGGGCCCCTTCGGTGCCACGAGCATGATGTCGTGGCCCGGCGGCGGCTCGACCTGTCCGAAGTGGAAGTTGAACCCGTGGCTCGCCATCAGGATGGCGCCCGGCTTGAGATGCGGCTTGATCGAGGTCTTGTAGACGTCACCCTGGAGTTCGTCCGGCAGCAGGATGTTGATCACGTCGGCCTGCCTGACGGCGTCCTCGACGCTCATCGGCTCGAAGCCGTGACTCTTGGCGAGTGCGTGATTCGGACCGCCCGGACGCTGGGCCACGACGACCTTGAGGCCGCTGTCGCGCAGATTCTGCGCCTGGGCATGCCCCTGGCTGCCGTAGCCGATGATGGCGATCGTCTTGCCGTCGAGGGCCTTCAGGTCCGCATCCGAGTCGTAGTAGATCGTCGCTGCCAAGGGTTCGCTCCGGTGGTTGGTCGGCCTGCCGGGAAGGACGGCCGGGGGAAAGGGGCAATGGTGAGTCAGGCCAGGGATTCACGGGCGGGGGCCGAGTCGGCGGGACGGGCTCCGTCGGCGGCCTCCGTGAGCTCGCGCGTGGGCGGGCTGCCCCGCACCATCGCGATGCGGCCGGTGCGGACGAGTTCGAGGATGCCGAACGGCCGCATCAGTTCGATCAGGCCCTCGATCTTTTTTTCCGTGCCCGAGATTTCGACGATCACGCTGTCGGCGGCCACGTCCACGATCCGGCCGCGAAAGATCTCGGCCAGTTCGCGCACCTCGGTGCGGGCCGGGCCGGCGGGCGCCGCCACCTTGATGAGGGCCAGGTCGCGCTCCACGTAGTTGCGGGAACTGATGTCGTCGACCCGCACGACGGTGACGATCTTCTCCAACTGCCGACGGACCTGGTCCAGCACGCGGTCGTCTCCGCGCAGCACGAAGGTCATCCGCGAGAAGCCGGGGTCCTCGGTCTCGCCGACCGCGAGGCTGTCGATGTTGTAGCCGCGCGAGGCGAGCATCCCGGAAACGTGGGCGAGCACGCCGGGCACGTTTTGCACGGTGGCGGAGAGGACGTGGCGCATGGGGTTTGGCTCGCGGGGTCCGACGGGCGAAGGGCCGAGTCTAGTTGCCGCCAAGAGACCGATTCAAGCGATCCGGCACCGCCGGGAAGGCCCTCCGCGGGACTCCTCCGGCCGGGTTTGACGCCTGGAGCGGGGATGCCGGTCGTGCGTTGACACGCGGGGAAAAAAGCCGATAGTTTGCGGTGCTCCGGCCCTGCCGCCCCATTCCGACCTCCCTCCAGTGAGCGTAACTAGCGTGTCGAACGTCCTGGCCCAAGAACTGATCGAAGCTGGCGTCCACTTCGGCCACCGCGCGAGCCGGTGGAATCCGAAGATGAAGCCGTATATCCACGGCCGCAAGAACCTGATCCACATCATCGACGTCCGCGAGACGATCCGCGGCCTGTTGCGGGCCCGGAAGTACCTCAAGCAGGTGGCCGCCTCCGGCAGCCTCGTGTTGTTCGTGGGCACCAAGCGGCAGGGGGCGGAGGCCGTCGCCCGCGAGGCGGGCCGCTGCGGCATGCCGTACGTCAGCGATCGCTGGCTCGGCGGCACGCTCACCAACTTCCGCACGATCCGCAACCGCCTGGCCCGCCTGGAGGAACTCGAGAAGCTGATGCCCTCCGAGGAGTTCGGCGCCTACTCGAAGAAGATGCAGTCGTCGCTGCGTCGCGAGTTCCGCAAGATGGAGCGGAACCTCGGCGGCATCCGCACGCTCGCCCGGCTGCCGGAATGCCTCGTGGTGTTCGACCCGAAGAAGGAGAAGAACGCCGTCAACGAGGCCCGCAAGATGGGCATCACGACCGTGGCGCTCATCGACACCGACTGCGACCCCGACGTGATCGACCTGCCGATTCCCGGCAATGACGACTCGATCCGCTCGATCGAACTCGTCGCCGCCCGGCTCGCCGACGCGATCCTCGAGGGCAAGTCGCAGGTGGCCGCGGAGGCCCAGGTGGCGGCCGAGGGAGCCGATGGCGGCGAGGGCGGGGCGAAGCCCGGCCCCAAGCCC
>RFUD01000439.1 GCA_009923125.1 Planctomycetia bacterium | reverse complement strand
TCTCGAGCTCGTCGGAGGCGACCGGCCGCAGCGACGACCGCTCGATCACCGCCAGCACCTCGCCGATGCGGCGTGCCCGCTGCCCGTGACCGTGCGCGACCCACGCCACGAGGGAGGTGACGGCGAGCAGCAGAAGGATCAGCAGGTTACGGGTGGGCATGCGGCGGGAGGTCGGTCAGAGGACGGCCACGGCGGACACGCGGGACGCGAACTGATGGCCCTTCGGCACCACGGTCACGCCCAGCGGCGAAACCGTCAACCCCCGGGCGAGATCCTCGTCGGCATCGAAGCCGATCTCGAGGCCCGGGGGCACGTGCACGCCCTTGTCGATGATCGCCCGGCGGACGCGGGCGTGCCTCCCGATGTCCACCCCCTCGAACAGGATGCTCTCCTCGATCCGGGCGTAACTGTTGACCCGCACGCCGGGCCCGAGGATTGACCGTGTCACCCGACCGCCGGAGACGATCGCCCCCGGGCAGACGAGGCTGTCGGTCGCCTCGCCGCGGCGGGCGTCGGGCCCCTCGCCGGCGAACACGAACTTGGGGGGCGGATAGGCCGGATGGTGCGTCCGGATCGGCCACGCCTCGTCGTAGAGATTGAGCTGGGGATCGACCTCGACGAGATCCATGTTGGCCTCGAAGTAGGCGTCGATGGTGCCCACGTCGCGCCAGTAGGCGTGCTGCTTGCGATTTTCATCGCGAAAGGGAAACGCGTGGACGGCATGCGTGTCGATCACGGCCGGAAGCAGGTCGTGGCCGAAGTCGTGGTGGCTCGTCGGTGCGTGGGCGTCGTGCCGCAGCCGATCGAGCAGGAACGGCCACGAGAAACAGTAGATGCCCATCGAGGCCAGGCACATCTCCGGCTGGCCGGGGAGCGGCGGTGGATCGGCGACCTTCTCGCGGAAGGCCTTCACCCGACCCGTGGCGTCCACCTCCATCGTGCCGAACTCCCGGGCGGCGGCCCGCGGCACCGGCAGGGCGCCGATCGTCACATCGGCGCCGCGGTCCTCGTGGGCCGCGATCAACGCCTGGTAGTCCATCTTGTAGATGTGGTCGCCGGCCAGCACGACGACGAGCCGCGGCGCCGCCATCTCCAGCGAGTAGATGTTCTGGTAGACGGCGTCGGCGGTGCCGAGATACCAGTTCTCGTCCACGCGCTGCTGCGGCGGAAGCACGTCGAGGCACTCGCCGAGATCGCGGCAGAAGAAACGGTGCCACCCGAGGTTGAGATGGCGGTCGAGGCTGCTCGCCTTGTATTGGGTGAGCAGAAGCACCCTCCGCAGGCCGCTGTTGAGGCAGTTGGAAAGCGCGAAGTCGACGATCCGGTAGAGGCCGCCGAAGGGCACGGCCGGCTTCGCGCGATCACGGGTCAGCGGATCGAGCCGGGCTCCCCTGCCGCCGGCCAGCACGACCGCCACGACGTCCCGCATCCGCGTCTTGTCCGCGTCACCTGATCGCATCGACGCTGTCTCCTGCCGCGCAAGCCGCGGTCGTTCGGGATGGGCCGCGTCATCCGCCGGCGGGCCGACGAGGCAATATACGCGGCCGTCCAGTCGGCCGAAAAAGCCGGTTTTCCGGCGGCCAAGCGGTCTGGCAGGGAGGGAACGGGTTTTCTACGATCCCGCCCCCACGTCGTCCCACAGGCCTCCCGATGGCACACCGCTCCAAGGCTTCCCAGCGCCGCGAACGAGACTCCGACCCGATGGAGGCGCTCAAGCCGCTGCTCGTTCTCGGGCTCCTCGGCACCATCCTGTACGGCGCCTATTCGATCGTGCAGCGCGGCCCTTCCACCGGAGGTGCGGCCTGGCAGCCTCCGACCTCCGCGCTCGCCGCGACCGCCACCGACGCGCCCCCGTTCCAGGCGCCGGCCGTGGAGATTCCCGTGGTCGCCGCTCCGGCCGCCGCCCCCGCGATGCCCGAGCCGCCGACGGCGATCGGCGCCGCGTCGGTCGCAGGAATCGCCGGGATGCCGACCCCCACGCCCGCGGCGCACGTCGCTCCGCCGGTCGCCTCCCCGCCCGAACCGTCCCGGCAGGCGTCCGCCGTTCCGCCGACCGCGGCTGAAACCGCTGCCGATCAGCCTCCGACCTACCTCACCGCCCAAGCGGCCCCAGCCCCCGTCTCCGTCCC
>RFUD01000438.1 GCA_009923125.1 Planctomycetia bacterium | reverse complement strand
GGGCAGATCTCGTCGGGCACCAGCGGCGCGATCCGATCGAGGTCGAGCAGCAGCGCGAGCTGGTCGTTGACCCCGCCGGCCGCCGAGTCCCAGGCGGTGTGGCTGCTCCAGACGCCGATTCCGGCGGCGACGAGTTCCAGCAGCGCGCGGCCGGTGTCGGAGTCGCGGGTGAGTCGTGGCACCGGACGAAACGGCAGCGGATGATGCGAGACCACGAGGTCGATGCCGGTCCGGGCGGCCTCGGCCGCGACGGCGGGCGTGAGCGTGAGACAGGTCATCACCCGTGCCACAGACGATCGCCGCGGGGCCACGAGCAGGCCGACGGTGTCCCAGGCGGCCGCCAGCCGGAGCGGCGCGAGCCGTTCGAGTTCGACGGTCACGTCATCGAGGGGATGCATGACCGGGAGGATACAATCCGCGACGATCCTCCGCGAACGGTTGCCGCCACGATGGACATCTCCCGCTTGAGCGTGCCCGCGTTGGCGCTTGCCCGCGATCTGCGGGCCGCGCTGCGCAAGGCCCGCGAACTCGGGCTGGCGGGCATCGAACTCGACCTCCGCTCCGGCGTTCCCGCGGAGCAGTTGTCGCAAAGCGGGATCCGGCAGATCCGCAAGTGGCTGGCCGACGAGGGGCTGGTGGTGGCGGCGACCGCGTTTTCCACCCGCGGCGGCTACGCCGATGCCGAACGTCTCGAGGGCCGGATCGCCGCGACCAAGTCGGCGCTCGAGACGGCCCGGGCCCTCGGCGCCCACGTGGTGCTCAACCACGTGGGCGACATTCCACCGCCGCCGGCCGACGGGCCGGTCGATCCGCGGTGGCGACTCCTCGTGGACGTGCTGGGCGACCTCGCCGCGTGGGGCGACCGGGTGGGCGCCATGCTCTGCGTCGAGGCGGGACGATCGAGCCCGGAAGACCTCCTCCGTCTGCTCGCGGCCCTGCCCGAGGGCGGCATCGCCTGCCATCTCGTCACCGGCGCCCTCGTGGTGCACGGGCACGACCCCGTCGTCGCCGTCGAGACGCTCACCGGCCACATCGGCCACGTGCACGCCACCGACGCGATCCGCGGATCGTTCAAGGGCCACGGTCGGGCGGTGATCCTGGGCAGCGGCGAGGTCGATCTGCCGCACGTGCTGGCCGCGCTCGAGGAACGCGGCTACCGCGGCTGGATCGGCCTGGAACCGGTGGACGGCATGGCCGCGCAGTCCGAACTGGCCGCGGCGATCGCCGGCGTGCAGGCGTTGTAGCCGGGCTGCAGCCGCCTCGCGGACCACGTCGTCCGGATGCTGGCTCACCGTTCATCGGGAGGCTATCCTTCAGGGCGTGCACCGAGACACCCTTTTTCGCCGCGCGACGATCTGGCTGGCCGTGACCGCGTATGCGCTGGTCGCGTCGGGGTTGCCATTGCCGATGGGCGGGGTGTTTTCGTCGGACCCCGGTTCCGCGGCCGCCAAGCGACTCGCCGGCAAGGATCGGTCCCGGCCGTTCCCGTGCATGGACAAGCCCTGCGGCTGTGCCACGGCCGAACAGTGTTTTGCAAGCTGCTGCTGCAACACGCCGGCCGAACTGCTCGCCTGGGCCCGGGCCAACCGCGTCGATCCGAGCCTGCTCGCGTCGCTCGCGGGGCGGGTCGCGTCGGCGGAGGCCACGGCGGCGAAGGGATCGGGTTCCTGCTGTGCAACGCCCGAGCGCTCCGCATGCTGCTCGGAGGTGCCGAGGGACGTCGCGCCACAGCACGCCGGGCATGAAGAAGTCGCCGAGCCCCTGTTTCAGAACACGGTCGTGCTGATGTCGATGCTGGCCTGCCGCGGCATCGTGGACCAGTGGTTGGCGGTCGGCGGCGCCCCGCCCCCGCCTGCGGTCGCGGCGGTGGTCTCCGTCGCGCCGCTCGTCGCGCCCCTGATGTGTGGCGACGATGTCTGTCTCGTGGACCGGGTCGAACCGGAAGCTCCTCCTCCGCGCGTGGTCTGAGCCGGCGTTTTCTGCGCCGCTCGAGTGTCGTTGTTTCGCCCCGCGTCCGTCGATGGTGCCGCACCGTGCGCACCCGAGGATTCGCCGGGGGTTCGCCACCACCACCCCATCCACGGGAAGGATCCGTCATGTCCTCCACGTACTCCATGTCCTCGCGTTCT
>RFUD01000437.1 GCA_009923125.1 Planctomycetia bacterium | reverse complement strand
GGCGCCCTGGCCGAGCGTCGGCCGGATGTGCAGCGGCATCATCGCCTCGATGAAGCCGAAGGCGTTGATCAGCGGCCCGAACCGCGGGCCTGACAGCACAGCCTCCGCACGCACCTCGACCTTCGTATCACCGATCGTGACGAGCATGACAACGACCTCGCAAATGAGAACGGCGGGCGTGACACTGTGCCACGCCCGCCGTCTAGATTGCCGCACGTGTCAAGTCGCGATCAGCCGACGACCTGGGTGCTCACGCCCTTGTCGCTGGCCGACGTCGGGCCGGCCTCGCCCTTGCTGAGCCGGGCGACGGTCACCACGCCCACGGTCGCAGCCGGGGTCGCGTACACCGTCAGGTAGCGCTTCTTGCCGCGAAGATCGACGTCGAAGCGGTGCGTATAGCCCGCGTTCGCACCCGTCGTCGAGCCGGCCGCCACGGTGAAGTCCGTGCCGCCCACGAAGCCGCTGATGTTCGCCTGGCCGGAGCCCGACGAGTCGGACTGCGCCAGCCGCAGGACGGTGGCCGCGGCGGTGGCCGCCGCCGTGAACGGCGAGAAGACGACGTCGATTGACGCATAGGCGAAGCCGATGGTGTCAATCTCGACGCTGTGCGTCGCGTTGGCGGCCACGCTCGTCTCGGCCTTCGACACGCTCTTGGACGCGGAAACGAAGTTCATGTTCAAAAACTCCTAGGAGGGGTCGAATCAGCCGAACTTGAGGGCGACCACCGGGCCGGCCTTGGTGGTGCTGCCGAGGTCGGACACCACGATGGCGTTCCGGGCGGTCGCGAACGTGAGGGTCTGGTCGTACTCGACGTACCGCTCGCTGGCGGTCTTGATCGTGACGGCCCGCCGGTCGCCGTAGATCGCGGCCTGCGAGAGGTCGCCGAACAGGGCGGCCACCTGGCCGGTCGTGCCGGTGAGAGCCGAGGTCATCGGCTGCACCAGCGTCACCGGGTAGCCGAGGAACTGCTCGCCGAAGCCCGCGGCGATGTTGTCGCCGCTGTTGCCGCCGGCGTTGCCCGAGCCGCCGGGCAGCATCGCGAGCCGCAGCATCGCGGCACCCCAGCCGGCCGGCGAGATGTACCACCGGGCGTTGCGGTTGCGGGCGTAGAGCGGGAGCTTGGCGAGGGCGTCGGTGAAGTTGCCCATCGTCAGAGCGCCGAACGTCGCATTGCCCGTCGCCGTCACGACCGAGGCCGTGTAGCTCGACTGCAGGATCTTCGTGCAGATGCCGGTCACGCCGTTGTAGGTGCTCGTGCCGTCACCGATGAAGCCCGAGTTGTCGATCGCCTCGGAGAACGCCTGGGCCACTTCCAGGGCGGTGAGGTCGGCCAGGTCGATGACCGAGTCCTCGAGCAGCGAATTGGGGACGCGATTGGCGACGCCCCAGATCTTCGCGGTCAGTTCGACGTTATCGAACGTCATATCGCTGGCCGACACCTCGATGTTCTCGCCGACGGGCCGGGCCGTCAGGCCGCCGGTCCGACGCGGAATGATCATCGTGTCGGAGTTCATCGGCATCCGCCGAGCGTACTGCGGGTAGACGCCGAACTCCTCGACGAGGCGGATGATCTCGGTGCTCATTTCGGGGCTCGTCAGCGTCCCGCCGAGCGAGTTGATGCCGCCGGCCTGGGCGCGGAACTCGACGCCGACGCCGTGGTCCTTGCACCACCGCCGGGCCTCGGCATCACCGAACACGTAGCCCTTGAGGTGCATGCCCGCCCGATAGGCGGTCTCGGCGTCGCGGAAGGCCCGCAGATTGTTGTGGCCCTTGGGGACGGCGTACTCGGTGCGCTTCTCCACGGTCGTGTCCTCGCTGTTGGTGGTAGCCTTCTCGACCTGCTTGGCCGGGGCGGCCCGCTCCAGAACGGCCCGGAGCTCCAGCTCCTTGGCCTGCACCTTCTCCAGGAACTCGATCCGAGCCTTGATCGCGTCGGCCTGCTCCATGAGCGAGCGGAGCGACGCTTCGTTCATCGCCTGCATGTTCGGATCTTCGGCACCCGCGGCCGCATCGACAGGCATGTCGGCTTCCATCGCCGCCTGGATCTGAGCCGTGATGTTCGCCAGCTGATCGAGCAGTGCCTTGATCGTGTCCACGTGCGTCGCTCCTGTATGCGTGATCGCGGCGGCT
>RFUD01000436.1 GCA_009923125.1 Planctomycetia bacterium | reverse complement strand
CGCCCGTCGGGAGTCGTTCGAGGCCCGGCCGGAAATGGAGCGGCGGCGGCTCGTCGATGCGGCCGCCGAATTCTCCCGGCTCTCGCCGACGCGCCGCCGCGAGCTCGTGCAGG
This sequence comes from Planctomycetia bacterium, assembly GCA_009923125.1. Taxonomy (GTDB): domain Bacteria; phylum Planctomycetota; class Planctomycetia; order Pirellulales; family UBA1268; genus RGVT01. The sequence goes on along the minus strand of RFUD01000436.1, from coordinate 2,017 downwards.
TGGCCCGTGCCCTCGGCGGCCGCGACGGGACCGGCCCCGATCGCGACGAACTGCTCGCCGCGGCCCGACTGTGGCATCAATGGCTCGCCACCCGCGACCCGGCCGATCGCAAGAGCGTGATCGAACTCGACACGCCCGAGCGGCTGGAGTGGCTCGAGCGCTACGCCGGCCAGCGGCCGGGCTCCGGGCGGCCGCGGTTCAACGGCCGGCTGCCGGTGTATCCGCCGCGCCGGCCACCTCCCGCAGAAACGCCCGCACCGCCGCGTTGAACGCCGCGGCATCCTCGAGCGGTGCGAGGTGGCCGCAGTGGGGGATGACGAGCCGCCGCGGCCGCTCGAACACCTGCTCCGCCCGCTCCATGCACGCCGGCGGCGTGATCGTGTCCTCCGCCCCGACGACCAACAGGACGGGAACGCCGACGCGGCGCATCGCATCGACCATGTCCGGGCGGGCGCCGAGCGCGGCCAGCGCCGCGGTGATGGTGGCGGCGGGCGTCGCCCGGATCGTGCGTTCGAGCGCCGCCTCGATCGTCGGCCGGGCGGGATTCGATCGGGCGTGCTGCGAGCGGGCGAGCAGGTTGGGGATCATGGCCGAGGCGACGACCTCCGGGCCGAGCCGCCCCACCGCGGCGGCGAGTTCTCCACGGGTCGCCCGGGCCTCGGGCGTGTCGGCCTCGAGCCTCGTGTCGGCGAGGATCAGGGCCCGCACCCGGTCCGGGTGCCGGGCGGCCACGTGCTGGGCGACGTAGCCCCCCATCGACAGGCCTCCGATGACCGCGGGCTGCGCGACATGGAGCGCGTCGAGGAGCGCCACCGCATCGTCGGCCAGCTGGGCGATGCTCGCCGGCGGCGGACCGTCGCTGCGGCCGAACCCGCGTTGATCCGGCACGATCAGCCGGAACTCGTCGGCCAGATCGTCCTGCCCCGCCCACATCGAATGGTCGAGCGGAAAGGCGTGCAGCAGGAGGAGCGGCAGGCCGCTGCCGCGGGTGTGGACGGCGAGCCGCACGCCTGGAAGCTGGACGTGGTGGGTCACGGTGCCGCCTCGAACCGCTCGAGATTGCGGCGGATCGTCCGGTTGTGGGGTTCCTGCCGCTGTGCCAGTCGCTGGGTGCGGATGGCGGCCTGCCGCCGGCCCGCGGCCGCGTGGCAATGCGCGAGCGTGTCGAGGTAACTCGGGTTGTCGAACGACTTCACGAGCGACAGCCTCGAGTATCGCGTCGCCTTGTCCAGGTCCCCCTCGGTGTTCGCGACCAGCCAGGCGTATTCGTTGTAGCCGTTGGCGTCGTCGGGCACCGCCTGGATCTCGTCCTCGAGTTGGGAGAGCGCCGCTTTGATGCGCTGCACGGCGTCGCGCCGCTGTTCGGCCGTGTTGTCGGGGAGTTGATAGATGCCGATCAGCGCGTCCACGTCCTTGGGATACGCGGCCAACGCCCGCTCCAGCGCGGCGCGGCTGGCGACGAGGTCGTTCCGCTGGCGGTGGGCGCAACTCTCGAAGAAGTGCATCCGTGACCGCGTGGCGCGAGGATCCCGTCCCACCGCCTCCAGCAGCGGCCCGCGGGCGGGCTGCCCCGCCTCGGCGGCCGCCTCGGCGAACAACCGTTCGAGGCGGCGGGCGGCCTCCGCGTCGCGGTCGAGATCGTGGAGGAACTCCGAATACATGACCGTCGCCAGGGCGGCCTCGGCCGCGGGCAGGTCGGTGTTCGCGAGGATCGCGTCATAGGCCAGCACCGCCCAGTCGGTGCAGCCCCACTTGGCGAGCAGCATCGCCGCCTGGAGTCGGTCCGCGAAGGACGCCTCCTCCCCGGCGGCGAGCGTCGCCGTGAACCGGGCCGTCGCCGCGGGCTCGCGGCCGAGGGCCCGCTCCGCGTTCGCGATGGCGAGCGTGAGGAGCGGACCACGGTCCTGTTCGGGCCTGACGAGGACGGTCTCGAAGACCTCCGGCAGGCCCGCTTCGACGGCCCAGGTCAGGGCCTCCACGACGTGGCCCTCGTCGTCGCCCTCACCCAGTGCCTCGG
>RFUD01000435.1 GCA_009923125.1 Planctomycetia bacterium | reverse complement strand
TGGGCCTGGGCAGCGGCCTTGCTGCCGGCCCGCAGTCTGGCACGACCACGCTCGCGCTCTTCTCCAACGCCGTCAACTCCTCGGGCCTCGCCCAGCAGTCGATCGGCTCGCAGACGCTCACGATCACCGGCACCGTCTGGAACCCGGCCGGCGTCAATGCGATCACGGTGCCCACGATCGCGAACGTCCGCGTGGGCGGCACGTTCGCCTCGCAGGCGCTCACGATCACGAACACGGCCGCCGCAGGCTCGTTCACCGAGTCGCTCACCGTCAGCGGCAGCACGTCGGGCCTTGCGAGCCTCGCGGGCTCCGTCTCTCCGCTGGCCGGCGGCTCGTCGAGCACAGGTTATTCGCTCGGCCTCGGCGACTCGACGAACACGGGAAGCGTGGGCGTGAAGACCGGCACGGCCACGCTGACGTTCACCTCGTCCGGCCCGATCGGCACGGCGACGATCGCCCCGCAGTCGCTCGTCGTATCGAGCACGGTCTTCAACCCCGCCGCGGCGACGACGTCGGGCAGCGTGAACCTCGGCAGCGTGATCGTGGGCTCGACTTCTGCGTGGACCCAGGCCCTTTCGGTCATGAACTCGGCCCCGAACGACGGCTTCTCCGAGAGCCTGAATGCCTCGTTCGGCTCGCTCTCGGGCGTGACGACGAACTCCGGTTCATTCAACCTCTTGGCCGCCGGCGACACGAATACCACGGCGCTGACGGTGAGCCTCGCCACCGGCTCCGTGGGCAACCAGGCGGGCTCGGCCCAGATCCTCTTCGCCACCGACGGCCAGGGCACGAGCGGCCTGGGCACGGAGTCGCTTTCTCCGCAGACGGTGAACGTGTATGGCACCGTGCTCGACCATGCCCTGCCGGGCTTCGTGGGCACCGGAGTCACCGATCCCTACGCGCAAACCACCCTGAACCTCGACTTCGGCTCCATGGACGAGTCCGCCGGCATTCAGACGCTCACGTACTCGCTCACGAACCTCGCGAGCCTGCTCTATGGCTCTGGGCTCACGGCCGGCCTCGACCTCACCGCGTTCACGCCGGATGGTGGCGGCTTTTCATCGGGACTGTCGCTTTTCAACAATCTCTTCGCCGGCGGCACGAGCAGCCTGTTCACGGCATCGTTCACGCCGGGCGGCCAGGGCACGTTCTCGAAGACGTTCACGCTCTCCTTCTCCGACAACCGCAACCTCGCCGGTGCCACGTCGGTTCGGAGCCTCACGATCAACACCCAGGTCGTCGTCGTGCCCGAGCCGGGGGCGCTTGCCCTTGCCGGCATCGGCGTCGGCCTCGCCGGCTGGATGGCCTGGAAGCGGCGGCGTTCCAGAGCGGCGTGAGGCCTCCCGGAACGTGCCGTCGAAAATCATGTGCGGCCGGAATGACCGCTAGTCGACGCGTGGCAATGGCTCGGATGGAAACGCCTCGGCCCAGATCTCTCGATATTCAGCCGTGAGGCCCTGCCGGACCACTTCGCCGTGCAGCCGCTCGAAGTCGATTTCTTCGCGATTCTCCCGGAGCAACATCGCTGCATCCGCGCGGTCGATGATCCGGCCCGCCTGCAACTTGATCACGACAAGGTCGTCCGGACGCACGACACGGACCTCCCTCGCATCGGTTCCCGTCGGCCACGGGACGGCGCGATCGACGGCTTCCCGCTGAAAGTCGCCGGATACGAGAAGCACGTCGAACTGGTACGGCAGCAACGCGTCGGCAGGTTGGAACGTGAACTGTACGATTCCCTGCCCATCGATCACGCGCAGCGGCGGCGAATGGCGGGCCTGAAATCCCGCCGCCGTCAGTGCCGACACGATTTCAGCGACGCGGCCGGCGTCGCCAGGACGCCTTCACCGGCCATGGACGGGCTCTCCAAGCCGGCGGGCTTTGAGCATCCGAATCTTGGCCGCAGTTCAGTCGACATCAGCGAGCTGTGAGCGGCTCGGCCGAACGCCACGCGGTGCCGTCGCGCTCCACGCGGTGGTAGAGCGTGTCGCGCTCGACGGGCTCGCGGCCCGCTTCCCGGATCAGCCGCTGGATGTGCTCCACGGAGAGCACCTCGGGCGTGGTGGCCCCGGCATCGTGGTAGATGAGTTCGTGCCGCACCGTGCCGTCGATGTCGTCGGCTCCGTAGGCG
>RFUD01000434.1 GCA_009923125.1 Planctomycetia bacterium | reverse complement strand
CATCCCGATCTCGAAGTTCTTAACGTCGGTGCCGATCTCGCGCTGATTGATCAGGCACTTGTCCTCCGTGAACACGAACTCGATCGGATCCTCGAGCGTGAGGATGTGCTTGCGATAGTTGCGGTTGATGTAGTTGAGCATCGACCCGATCGTCGTGCTCTTGCCGGAGCCGGTGACGCCGGCGAGCAGCACCATCCCCTGATCGAGCTGGCAGAGCCTCTCGATCGCCGGCGGGAGGAACAGCTTCTCGAAGTCGGGAATGGTGTTGTTGACGCGGCGGGCGACCATGCCGAGGGCGCCCTGCTGCGTGAGCAGATTGACGCGAAACCGCCACCTCACCCCATCGACCACGCAGGAATACGCGAAGTCGCAGCCGCCGTCAGTGTCGAGGATCTTCCGCTGCCGTTCGTTGAGCATCGGCAGGCACAGCTTCCGCATCTGCTCATCGTCGATCCGGGGCGCCTTGAGGGGCTGGAGGGCGCCCTTGACCCGCATGAAGGGCGGCTGCCCGACCTTGAGGTGCAGGTCGCTGCCGTTGAGCCGCACGAGCGCCTCGTAGAGTCGGTCGATCTCCAAGCCCGGCCGGCCCGGCGCCGGCCTCACCGGTGCGGCCGCCGGTTCGGAGGGGGTGTTTTCGATCGTGGCCATGCTGAACCTGCCGGTCACGGCCGCCGGCTTCACGGCGGCGGCGGGGGGCGGACGGGAATACCCCGCCGCTGGAACAACTGCTTCACCTCCCGGATCGTACACTCTCCGAAGTGGAAGATTCCAGCGGCCAGAGCCGCGTCCGCCCCTCCCAGTGCGATCGCGTCGGCGAGGTGTTCCGGCTGGCCCGCGCCGCCGCTGGCGACCACCGGAATGCCGACGGCGCGGCTTACGGCCGCGGTGATCTCCAGGTCGTAGCCGTCGCGGGTGCCGTCGCGGTCCATGCAGGTGAGCACGATCTCCCCGGCGCCGAGTTCTTCCACGCGCCTGGCCCAGGCGACGGCCTCGAGGCCCGTGGGCTCCCGGCCACCGCTCACGAACACCTCCCAGCATTCCCGGCCGTCGCGGCGCACCCGCTTGGGGTCGATGTTGACCACCGTGGCGCAACTGCCGAGGCGGTCGGCGATCCGCGAGACGAGTTCCGGCGTCCGCACCGCCGCGGAGTTGATGCTCACCTTCTCGGCGCCCGCCTGCACCAGCGCGCAGGCGTCGTCGAGCGAGCGGATCCCGCCCCCCACCGTGAACGGCATGTAGATCGTCTCCGACACCCGCCGCACGACGTCGATCATGATCGCCCGCCCCTCGTGGCTGGCCGTGATGTCGAGGAACACGAGTTCATCCGCTCCCTCGGCCTCGTAGCGGGCGGCGACGGCGACGGGGTCGCCGGCATCGATGAGATCGAGGAACCGCGTCCCCTTCACGACCCGCCCCTTGTCCACGTCGAGGCAGGGGATGATCCGCTTGGCGAGCATCAGTGCGGGCGCCCAGGGCCGGTGATCGTGCCGTCGAGCGGGCTCGACGCGGTGGCGTAGAGCCGCTTCGGAATCCGGCCGGCGAGAAACGCCTGCCGGCCGGCCTCGCAGGCCGCCTTCATCGCCAGCGACATGCGGAGCGGATCGGCGGCGTGGGCGATCGCCGTGTTGAGCAGCACGCCATCCACGCCGAGTTCCATCGCCTCGGCCACGTCGCTCGCCGTGCCGACTCCCGCGTCCACGATCACGGGATAGTCCGGGTCGCCGTCCTTGAGATACTCCAGGCAGATCCGCAGGTTGTTGGCGTTGAGAATCCCCTGGCCGGATCCGATCGGGCTGCCGGCGGGCATCACGCTCGCGGCCCCCAGTTGCTTCAGCCGCCGGGCCACGACGGGGTCGTCGCTGGAATAGACGAGCACGGCGAAGCCGTCGGCGACGAGCCGCTCCGTCGCCTCCAGCGTGCCGACCGGGTCGGGCAGGAGCGTGCGCGGGTCGCCCAGCACCTCGAGCTTGACCCACTCGGAGCCGGGGTTGCCGAGTTCGCGGAGCAGTTCCCTCCCGAGGCGGGCCACGCGGACGGCGTCGGCTGCGGTGAAGCAGCCGGCCGTGTTCGGCAGGATTGTGTATCGCTTCGCGTCGAGGTGGTCGAGGATGTTTTCGCCGGCGGCGTTGACGAGCCGCTCGCGGCGGACCG
>RFUD01000433.1 GCA_009923125.1 Planctomycetia bacterium | reverse complement strand
TGGCCCCCAGGTTCAGCTCCACGCCGGGCCGCGCGAACCGCACCCGCCGCCGCTCCTCGTCGAACTCCACGAGCGCGAGGCCCGACCGCTCGCGGGCCGCCGCCAGTTCGTCGGCCGCCGGAGTCCGTCCCCGCCGCTCGAGGAAGCCCCACGCCCGCGTGAGTGCGCCGCTCGCGCAGTCGAACGCCCCGGCTGTGCGGGCCGAGAGTTCCCGGGCATGCATCAGCAGCGCGAACAGGTCCGCCGACACGTCCTGCCAGCCCTCGGCGGCGGACGCGTTGAGCCGCGCCACCTCGCTGGTGGCTCGATAGACCGTGATCCGCTCCTCGATCCGCTCCACGACGTCGAGCGCCTCGACCCCGATCCCCGTCGCGTCCTCGACCTCCCCCGCGTTGAACACGACCTCGAACCGGCAGGCCATCAGGTCACGGCCGACGACGAGCGTGTGCAGGTCCATGGGGGCGTGCCCTACCGCGGGGCGAGCCCCCGGTCGAAGGCGTCCTGATCACGGCGAAACACGGCGAGCACGGTGTCGAACCGCTCGAGGGGAATCCGGTACACGGGCTGCTCGCCCGTATGCGCGTGGCAGTGCGCCACGAGCAGCCGATAGAGAAACTTGAACAACTGCCTCGGCACCCGCAGGCTGCGGAGGCCGTCGAGCAGCCGCCGCTGATCCACCTCCGGCTCGAAGAGTTGCGCCAGCGTGGCGGGCGGGTCACCGACGCTGGCCGCCTTCACGCGGGTGGAGGCGATGTCGTAGAGCGTCTCCCCGGACCATTCGAGCGACGGCACGAGATTCTGCTTGTCGAGCCGGGCCCGCTGGTTGAACTGCTCGTCCTCGCGCTCGATGAACCGGTAGAGTTCGACCGGCAGGAGCAGCTTGAAACCCATGCCGGGCGACTTCAGGAACTTGTTGTCGAGCATCGGCCAGATCACCTGCTTCATCCGCTCGGCCGAGCCGTTGATCAGGTGCGGCTCGTCGAGCCGGTCCACGATCACGACCATGCCGGCGTAGCCCTGGGCCGTCAGAATGGCCTGCAACTTGGCGAGCAGTTCGTAGCGGTCGTCGCTGCGTGCCATCAGCGGCAGCGGCTGACCGGCGAGATCCACCTCCGGCATCCGGGCCAGCGCGGCGGCGAGTTGGCCCAGGGTGCGGTTGCCGGTGCGCATGCTCCGCACGATCCGATACGCCGTCCAGGTGGCCCGCAGGCGACGCACGGCCCATGGCCCCCAGGTCGCCGCGAGCAGGAGCCACGGCCACCAGTTGCCCAGCCACCCGGTCGTGCCGCGGTTCACGGCGACGGCGGCGGCGACCGCGAACACCAGCGCGCCGAGGATGCCGAGCGCGAGCGGCCACAGCCCCAGCCACGCGGTGTACCCGACCCGGCGGCGCAGCTTCCACCAGCGCGACGGAAACGTCTCGCCGGTGGACTGGTCGTAGCAGGCGGCGAGCAGGGCCAGGTCGCGGGCCTGGGGCGGCGTGAGCTTGACCGGCCGGCGCTGCGACGGATCGGTGAGGCCGGTGACGAGCTGCGTCACCGCGAGCGACAGGATCGCATCCATGTGATCCCACAGCTTCCACAGGCCGAGCGTCTTTTCGACCGGCCGGTTCGGGCCGGTCCGGCTCACGAACCGGTCGAGGAAGGGATTGAAGTCGTCGTACAGCACGACGAACGTGCGTCGCTCGGGGGCGGTGTCGTTGTGCCGCTCGAACTGTCGCACCATCTGCAACTTCAGGGCCGTCTTGCCCGCGCCTTTCTCACCGAACACGATCGCCGTGCTGGGATCGGCGGGATCCCCGTAGATCTTGTCCCACGCCGGGTGGTACGTGGTCTCGAGGCAGGTCCGCTTGAAGACGGTGTCGTTCTGCGCGTCCTCCTCCGCGAACGGATTGCCGGCGATCCCGTGGTGCTCGAGGAATTCCTGGATCTTCATGGCGTGAGGGCCTTCATGGTCTTCTCGTGTCTTCTACGGTGTGGCGGCGACGAGCCCTTCGATCATCTTCCGGAAGCCCTCGGCGTGCTTCGCCACCGTCGCCTGCGGTCCGTAAAACTTGAGGAAGTAGCTGCCCCGTTCCGGCGTTTCGACGATCGCGGCGAGCATCCGGTAGTCGGGCCGTTCGACCGCCTGGCCGCCGGCGAACGGACCGGCGGGCATGTC
>RFUD01000432.1 GCA_009923125.1 Planctomycetia bacterium | reverse complement strand
GTATGTGACCAGCGCAGGCAGGGATGCCGGAGCGCAGGCACATCCGAGTGAGTGAAGCCCAGGATGGGCGCAACGAACGTCCGGCGAAACGGTACGGGGCGACCCCGAGCCGGATTGGGCGCGTTGACGGAAAGCATGACAGGCTGAAGCCTGTCGTACGGCAAGCGAGACGCTTGCCCCACAGGACGGCAAGCGAGACGCGTGCCCCACAGGACGGCAAGTGCCGTGCCGAACAGGATCGGATGCCCGCCCGTCGCATCGTTCGCCTAGACGCGAATCTGCGCCGCCTGCTCGACGATCTTTTCCAGCGGCACGAGGTTGCCCTTGTCGCAACCCGGGCAGGCTTCGGCGGCCTCGGCCCAGGCCTCGGGTGACCGCAGGTTCGAGTCCCAGAACGGCCAGGTCTTGCACTGCCGCGGCCGCTCCTCGTAGGCGGTGCACTTGCGGGTCTTTTCATCCAGGAGCACGCAGTCGCCGCCCGGACGCTCCGTGAGCGATCGGCGCACACCCACCCGCTTGACGTAGCGGCGTTCGAAGTCGGCCGAATCGAGTCCCAGCCGCGCGGCCATGGCATCGATCTCGGCCTGGTTCACCCACACGAAGCCCTCCGCGCCGGTGCAGCAGTCACCGCACTGCGTGCACTGGAACCGGAGCCCTCCGGCGTACCACACGTCCTTGTTGATCCCGGCCATCGCGAGCCTCCCTTCCAGCCTTTCCCGGCCTCTCCTCGACTCCCTCACGCGGCGAACGCACCCACGGCCTCGACCACTGCGGCGGCGTCCGCGGCGGTGTTGAAGGGCCCGAAACTCACCCGCACGAGCCCGCCGGCCCGCGTGCCCAGGTAATCGTGGATGCACGCCGCACAGTGGAACCCCGACCGGGCCTGCACGCCCGCCGACTGTTCGAGCAACGCGGCAAGTTCGGCGGGATCATAGCCCTCGAGCGTGAAACCCACAATCGGCGGGCCACCGTCCGGCGCGGCGAACACCCGCGCACCGCGAATCTCCCGCAGCCCCTCGGCACACGCCGCCGCGAGCCGTCGTGCGCGGATGCCGGCCGCGGCCCCTTCCTCCCCCATCGACCACGCGGCCGCGGCCTCGAGCGCCGCGAGGGCCGGCAGATCGGGCGTGCCGGCTTCGAACAGGTCGGTGAACGCGGACGGCATCTCGAGCGACTCGCTCGCCGAGCCGGTGCCACCCTGCACGAGCGACTCGAGCGCGAGCCCTGCACGCGCGAACAGGATCGCGACACCGCCCATGCCGCAGAGCCATTTGTGGGCGGGGGCGACGACCACGTCGGCGTTGAACGCCCGGCGGCCGGAGCCGTCGTCCCATCCGGGCACCTGCCCCAGCGACTGGGCCGCGTCGAGCACGAGCATCCCGTCCCGCTCGTGCGCGAGCGCGGCCAACGCGGCCGCGTCCTGGACGGCGCCGGTCACGTTCGAGGCGTGCGTGGCGACGACGAGCCTCGTGGCCGGACTCCACGCGGCGGCGACGTCGGCCGGATCGACCCGGCCGAGGCCGTCGCAGGGCACGATCGACAGCGTGATCGCGCCGCGCGACCGCAGGGCGTGGAGCGGGCGGAGCGTGGCGTTGTGGTCGGCGGCGGTCGCGATCACGTGGTCACCCGTCCGCACGAGGCCGTGGATCGCCATGTTGAGCGCGAGCGTCGCGCCGCCGGGCAGGGCGACCCGCGCGGGATCGACGCCGCCGACGAGCCGCGCCGCCTGCTCGCGGGCCCGGCGGCGGATCGCATCGGCCGCGACCGCCGCGCGATGGCCGCCGCGGCCGGGGGCGGCGCCGATCAGCCGGCCGGCGCTCTCCCAGGCGGCGAGCACGGGCTCCGGCTTCGGCCACGAGGTCGCCGCGTTGTCGAGGTAGCGCCGCGGTGGGTCGGGATGCGTCACGTCAGCCGCCGATCTGGTACATCGCCCGGGCCGGCCGCTCGAACGCCGGCGAGCCGATCCCGTGCGCCGCCCGCTTCGCGGTCACGCACTCGTCGAGCAACGCCGCGATCCGCGCCTCGATTTCGACAGGGGAAGCGCCGCTCCGCAACGCCGCCCGCACGTCCCACTCCGTCGTCGAGAACAGGCAGTTGCGCAACTGGCCGTCGGCGGTGAGCCGCAGCCGGTCGCACCGCTCGCAGAACGGTGCCGACACC
>RFUD01000431.1 GCA_009923125.1 Planctomycetia bacterium | reverse complement strand
AACGACGCGATGACGCTCGGCATGACCGGGGCTGCGGGGCGGCCCCGGGCTCCACCCGGCCGAGCCGGCCCGAACTCGCGCCGCCGACCCGCGACGGTACCGATGAACCCGCTCCAAAAACTCCAGCAGTGGTGGCACGACTCCCTCGGCGACGAGGAGGGGCCCTTCGACGGAGACACGCCGGCCTGGGCCGTCAGCCTGGTCATTCACGTGGTCGTGCTCCTCGGTCTGGCCCTGGCCGGACTCGGCGAGCCGCCGCGGACGGCTCGGAGCGTGACCGTCATCGAGGCGCCGCTGGCCGCTGACGAGGAGCCCGAACTCGATCTCGAGCCGCAGGAGATCGCGGTCTCCGAGGAGCCGCAGGACGCCTCCGGCGCCGAGAGTGAGCAGAGCGACGCCGTGGCCATGTCGCTCGCCCCGACCCTCTCCGAGGTCTCGGTGGTTCCGGTCGAGCCCGCACCCGACCTCGTGGGCGACATCAGCCTGGAGCCGGTGGACCTCCAGCCGACAGCCCAGGCCATCGACGCGGCGGTGATGGTGAAGGGCGCCGTGGGCGTCGGCACGACGGGCGCCGCCGGCGCCGTGGACTTGCTCACCGACGTGATCGCCCAGTCGCTCCAGCAGCGGCCGACGGTCGTGTGCTGGGTGTTCGACCAGTCGGTGAGCCTCTCCGCCCAGCGACAGCAGATCGCCGCCCGACTCGACCGCGTGTTCGACGAACTCGGGGCCAACCGGTCGTCCGCCCGGCGGCCGGAACTCACCAACATGGTGGTCGCGTTCGGCCAGGGCGTCGCGGTCGTCACGCCGAAGCCGACCGGCGAGGTCGAGGAGGTCGTGAAGGCGATCGCGTCGATTCCGGTGGACGACTCCGGCGCCGAGATGACGTTCACCGCGATCCGGCGCACCGCCGAGGCCGCCCGGATTTTTCGCACCTCGTCGCCGAAGAAAAACGTGATGATCGTCGTGTTCACCGACGAAGTGGGCAACGATCAGGACAAGGCCGACGACACCACCCGCTACTGCCAGACGCTCGGCATCCCGGTCCATGTCGTGGGTGTGCCGGCGCCGTTCGGCATCGCCGAGGTGCGGATGAAGTACGTGGAGTTCGATCCGAAGTTCCAGCAGGACGAGCAGTGGGCGGTGATCGAGCAGGGGCCGGAGACACTGTTCCCCGAGGTCGTGCGGGTCCGTTCGGGGAGGTTCGCCGACGACGCGATCGATTCGGGATTCGGCCCGTTCAGCCTGTCGAAGCTCTGCGCCGACACCGGCGGCATCTACTTCCGGGTGCACGCCAACAGCGGGGCGCGGGGCAAGGTGACCAACGAGATGACCGCCCCCATGTCGTCGCAGCTCCGCTACTTCTTCGACCCGGACGTGATGCGGGCGTACCAGCCGGACTACGTGTCGCAGGCCAAGTTGAAGCAGGACCTGGCCGCCAACCGGGCCAAGCAGGCGCTCGTCGAGGCGGCCCGCAAGTCGGTGATCGAGCCGATGGATTCGCCCGACATGGTCTTCCCGCGCAAGGACGAGGGCGCGCTCAAGAACCTGCTCGGGGAGGCGCAGAAGACGGCCGCCCGGCTCCAGCCGAAGATCGACGCGCTGTACGAACTCCTGAAGAGCGGCCAGGCGGATCGTGGTCGGATCCAGGAGAAGCGGTGGCAGGCGGGATATGACCTGGCGCTCGGCCGGGTGCTGGCCGTGAAGGTGCGGACCGACGCCTACAACCTGATGCTGGCCCAGGCCTCGCTCGGCATGAATTTCAAGAATCCGAAGAACGACACCTGGCGGCTGGAGGCGAGCGACGAGGTCAAGGTCGGCTCGGCCACGGAGAAGCTCGCCAAGCAGGCGACCGAACTGCTCGAGCGGGTCGTGAACGACCATCCCGGCACGCCATGGGCCCTGCTCGCGGCGGAAGAGCTGCGGACGCCGCTGGGGTATGAATGGAAGGAGGCGTTCACCGACGTCAACGGAGTGAAGCCCATGGCGGGCAACAACCCGAACGTGCCGAACGCCCGCGCCGACGACAAGAAAAAGATGCTCGCCCCGCCGAAGCCGCGGCGCGACCTGAAGCGGCTCTAGGCTGTCCATGCCTCGGCAGGACGCCGAGTTGCTTCCCGGCAAGGCAAACCTTGGCTTTGCCGTCGCCGGGCCAAGCGACTGGCCTGGGGGCGGGCATCCGCTCGCCTTGG
>RFUD01000044.1 GCA_009923125.1 Planctomycetia bacterium | reverse complement strand
GCCTGCGTGAAGCCCACGAGGACCGCCCGGGCCACGATCGAGTGGCCGATGTTGAGCTCACCCATGCCGTCGAGCCGGGCGACGGGCACGACGTTGCGGTAGGTGAGGCCGTGGCCGGCATTCAGGCCGAGCTTCGCCTGCCGCACCATCGCGGCACCCCGCGCGAGGTCGAGGAGCTCCGCATGCCTCGTCGCATCGTCCGCGGCGTTGGCATAGCCGCCGGTGTGCAACTCGACCGCGGCCACGCCGAGATCCACCGCCGCCTCGATCTGCGCCGGGCTCGGGTCGATGAACAGCGAAACGACGATCCCCGCCTCGTGCAGCCGGCGCACCGCCTCGGCCGTGGCGGCTTTGTGCGCGACCACGTCGAGGCCGCCCTCCGTCGTGATCTCCTCGCGCTTCTCCGGCACGAGCGTCACCTGGTCGGGCTTCACGCGGCAGGCGATCTCGATCATCGCCGGGGCGATCGCCGCCTCGAGGTTGAGCTTCACCTGGACCGTCCGGCGCAACACCTCGAGATCCCGGTCCTGGATGTGCCGCCGGTCCTCGCGGAGGTGCACGGTGATGGCGTCGGCCCCGCCGAGTTCGGCCAGGGCCGCCGCCCATACCGGGTCGGGCTCCACGGTCCGGCGGGCCTGCCGGACCGTCGCGACGTGATCGATGTTGACGCCGAGGGTGGCCATGGGCTGGAGGGCTCCGGGGGGGCGGAAGCCCTCCAGCGTGGCCGGACTACTCGGTCTTTTTCAAGAGCACGATCGAGTTGCCGCGGGGCGTGCGCACCTGGAGCAGGATGCCGTCCTCCGCCGACTCCTTCTCGATCGCGGCGGCGAACTCGGCCACGCTGGTCACGGCCTTGTGGCCGATCTTGCGGACGAGCACGCCGGGGCCGAGGCCCGCCCGGGCCGCCACGCCATCGGGATCGACCCGGTCGATGAGCACGCCCTCGAAGCCCGTGTAGGCGTCCTCCGGCACCGAGTTCTTGTCGCGGACCTCGACCCCGAACTCCTCGGAATAGAAGGTTTCCTCAACGCCCGGACCCTTCTTCAGGCCACCGCCGTTCCTGGCGACCTTCTCGGGCAGGGGCTTGACCGCGATGGAGAGTTCGACCTGCCGGCCATCGCGGAGCACGGCGACCCGGTGCTTCTGGCCGATGCCCGACCGCTCCACGACTTCCTGGAGCGAACGCGGGCCGTCGACCGGCTGGCCGTCGAAGCCCACGATCACGTCGAGTTCCTCGACCCCCGCCTCGGCCGCGGGTGTGCCGGGCATCACCTCCGTGACGAGGGCGCCCTTCTTGTCCTTGACGCCGAGCTTCGCGGCCATGTCGCTCGAGATCGGGCTGATCGACACGCCGAGATACCCGCGCTCCACCGAGCCCTTGGCGATCAACTGACCGCTGACCCACTTGGCGAGGTTGATCGGGATCGCGAAGCCGACACCCTGGTAGCCACCGCTGCTCGAAGCGATCGCCGTATTGATGCCCACCACCTCGCCCGCGAGATTCACGAGCGGTCCGCCGGAGTTGCCCGGATTGATCGCGGCGTCGGTCTGCAGGAACTTCGCCCGGCGAATGCTGCCGAGCTCACGCCCCTTGCCGCTGATGATCCCGGCGCTCACGGTCGTCTCCAGCTCGAACGGGTTGCCGATCGCGATCACCCAGTCGCCGATCTCGAGCTTGTCGGAATCCCCGAGCCGGGCGACGGGCAGATTTTCGGCACCGGCCAGCCGGACGACGGCCAGATCGCTCTCGGGGTCGGTCTTGATCTCCGTGGCCTTGAACTCCCGTCCATCGGGCAGTTCGACGGTGACCTCGTCGGCTCCCTCGACGACGTGGTTGTTGGTGAGCACGATGCCGGCGGCATCGACGATCACGCCCGAGCCGACGCCCGACCGGGGGGGCATGCCGCCGTGAGGCCCGAAATCGAAACCTTCGGGGAGGCCGTCCTTGAAGAAATCCTCGAACGGCGTGCCCTTGAACGGATTCTCACCGCCGCCCTGCCGCTGCTGCTGCCGGTTGCGGGCCGCGGGCTTGGCCTTGGCCTCGCTGCGGACCACCACCACGCTCGGGGTGGCCTTTTCCGCGGCATGGCGGAAGGCCTTCGACAACGCCGTGGCGTGCGCCATCGCCTCCGCCGTGGCGGCCGATTCGTCGGCCCGGGCGCCGGGGCCGCAAGCGGCGAACACGAGCAGGAGTGCGGGAACCAGGAGTGCGGGAACCAGGACTGCGGGAACAATCGCGATGCGAGCGGCACGGCGGGGCTGCAAGGAGAGATGGCTCATGGTCGATGAATATCTCCGGATGGGCGGGACTGCCGCGGTCATGATAGACGGCGACGTATCCGCTTCTACGCGGCAGGTCGGACGAGGGTTCGAAGGGCCGCCCCGGAGCCGTCCAAGGGCCGTCCAGGACCCGTCCCGGGGCCGGCCGAGGTTTGACACGGTCTGGCCGCGGGCCGTATTTTTCTGCGGGGAAACCCGGATTTTCTTGATGGCCAAGCGCGTGCCCCGCGACCCGCCCGAGCCGACGACCGATGTGGCAGAGTGCCAGCGGCGGATCGGGTACCAGTTTCGCGATCCGAGCCTGCTGGTGGCGGCGCTCACGCACGCCTCGGGCGCCCAGCACCGCCTGGCGTCGAACGAGCGGCTGGAGTTTCTCGGCGACGCGATCCTCGGGTTCATCGTCTGCGAGACGCTCTACCGCCTGTTCCCCGATTCGCTCGAGGGGGATCTCACGCGGGTCAAGTCGGTGGTCGTCAGCCGCGAAACCTGCGGCCGGATCAGCGAGCAGCTGGGACTGATCGACTTCCTCATCGTCGGCAAGGGACTGTCGGTGAACCGCCCCGTGCCGCCGTCCGTGCTCTCCGACCTGTTCGAGTCGGTCGTGGCCGCGATGTATCTCGACGGCGGACTGGAGCCGGTGCGGACGCTCGTGGCGCGGTTGCTCCAGCCGGAGATCGACGCGGTGGCCGCCGGGGAGCAGGGGTCGAACCACAAATCGCTTCTGCAGCAGCTCGCCCAGCGGGACTTCGGCGTCACGCCGACCTACGAGGTGGTCGACGAGGCCGGGCCCGACCACAGCAAGAGTTTTCACGTGGCGGCCCACATCGGCCAACGGTCGTACACCCCCGCCTGGGGCCGCAACAAGAAGGAGGCCGAGCAGCGCGCCGCGTCGAACGCACTCGCGGAACTGCTCGCTCCTCCGGCCGACTGACCTGCCGGCGCGGCGGTGCAGCTCAGCCCCCGTGGGCGGGGAGCGGCGTCCATGCGGAGAACGTGGCGGCCTGGCCGCGGTGGGTGCCGGCGTCGTCGGTGAGATTCCACACGATCGCCTGCTCGATCCGGAACCGCCTGCCCGTGCTCGACACCCGCACGCCCGCGTAGTCGCTGACGTATCCGTCGCGCAGGGTGCGGGCGAGCAGCCGGGCACGCTCCTCGCGGCAGACCGGCTCCGCGGTGAGCCGCGAGGGGGTGCGGATGAACCGCTCGGGGGTCATCTCCCAGAGGGCGAGGGCCGTGGCGTTGCCGTAGTTGAGGACCGGATCGGCCTCGGTGCCGTGCGACACGACGACGAACGGGGCATGGAACAGGCGGCGGGCCGTCTCCCGGGCGTCGGTCTCGTGCGGGACGAGTTGCCGCCCAAGCAGCCGTGCGAACGACTCGAGCAGCAGCCTGGACTGGGCGAGCCAGTCCGGGCGGCTCCAAACCGATTCGTTTCCGTCGTGGCCCGGGGGCATGCGTCGCACCATCGCTCGCGTCCCGCCGCCGAGCGCCTTCCGGGAGCGCAAGGGAAATCTCGTTCAGCGGCCCGTCGTCGATTAGACTATCGCCCCATGGATGAATTCGTCGAACCGCTCGGGATGCGGGTGTTGATCCGGAAGGACGAGAGCCGACAGCGGACGCGCGGCGGCATCGTGCTTCCGGACCAGGCCGAAATCCCCACGATCACCGGACGCGTGGTGGAGGTGAGCATCCAGGTGGAACGCGATGCCGACTTCCCGATCGAGAAGTACGACAAGGTGCTCTTCCATCCCAAGAACTCGATCCCGGTCGATTTCGAGCAGGACAACCTGCTGTATGTCGTGCCGATCGAGGACGTGGTGGCCGTGTTCAGAAAGTCGGACTCGCCACGCCGACGCCGCAAGCCGGATCAGGACCAGGAGCACGGCGGCGGCGAGTGACCGCCACGGGCGGATGCCGCGGGGAGATCCCATGGACGAATTCATGCGGGCGGCGATCGACGAGGCGCGGCAGGGCCTGGCGGAGGGCGGAATCCCGATCGGCTCGGTGGTCGTGCACGAGGGCCGGATCGTCGGCCGCGGGCACAACCGGCGGGTGCAGCAGGGCAGCACCGTGTTGCACGGCGAGATGGACGCCCTGGAGCGGGCGGGCCGCAGGCCGGTGAGCTTCTACCGCGCGTGCACGCTCTACACGACGCTTTCGCCCTGCCCGATGTGCAGCGGTGCGATCGTGCTCTACAAGATCCCCAAGGTCGTGATCGGGGAGAACCGTACGTTCCAGGGCGAGGAGCGGTGGCTCGCGTCGCACGGCGTCGCGATCGAGGTGCTCCAGGACGAGGAGTGCATCGGCCTGATGCGCGAGTTCATGACGCGGCATCCGCAGCTGTGGGCGGAAGACATCGGCGAGTGACCCTCGGTGCGGGCCGTCGGGTGGCGGACCGTCCACACAAGCGAGCGGCCGGGAGACGATGCGCCTCCCGGCCGCCGTGGCTGCGGTGCGTGGAGCGTGCCGCGATCAGGCCGTCGCCGGCTTCTTGAGGTAGCCGACGATCAAGGGGAGCAACGCGCCCACGATCACCGACAGGCCGCCCGTGCCGGCGAGGCTGTCCGTGCCGCCGACGAGCGATCCGAGCGCCGGGATGAGCATCGGCAGGATCTTGCCGCCGAGGCCGCCTCCCGCCGCGCCGAGCACGGTGTTGAGCATCGGGCCGAGGTTCCGGTCCTTGAGCAGGGCACCGACGACGTTGCCACCGGCGCTCCCGGCGATCAGGCTCACGATCCAGCTGATGATCTGGGGATCCATGAAAAATTCCTCCGTGAAAAATCCGCGACTCTCGGGGCCCGATCCTCCGCCGGATCCGTTCCGCCGGATTCAGGCCTCCACATGGTGAGTTGCCGGCGGACCGCGCCGCGTCACGCCGATGCGAAAGAAATTTCTCGCGCCGTGCGGGGCCCGATGCAGGTCGCGCCGGTCGTGCCGATCAGCCCGGTTCGTCCGCCGGTGCCGTCGAGCCTGCAAACCACCCCGCCATCACGTGAGGTGATAGGCCGACTCGCCGTGCTCGACGATGTCGAGCCCCTGCGCCTCGGCGTCGCGGCCGACCGTGAACCCGATCGTCCCGTCGATCAGCTTGCCCAGGATCCACGTGCAGATGAAGGCATAGCCGCCCGCCCAGAGCAGCCCCTGCAGCTGGATCATCAACTGCCCGAATCCACCCAGCACGGGACGCATCGAAAACAGGCCCACCAGCAGGGCCCCCAGGGCGCCACCGACGCCGTGAACGCCGACGACGTCGAGCGAGTCGTCGTAGCCGATGACCGACTTCATCTGCACCGCGGCAAAACAGACGAGGCCGCCGAGGATGCCGATGATGACCGCGCTCAACGGGCTGACGTGGCCGGCGCACGGCGTGATCGCCACGAGCCCGGCGACCATGCCGGACGCCAGGCCGAGCGCCGTGGGCTTGCCGAACCGCACGCCCTCGGCGAGCGCCCACGCGCCGGCCGCCGCGCTCCCGGCGATGGCGGTGGTCGCGAACGCCAGCACGGCGACCGGCCCCGCCACCGGCAGGAAGTCCTTGCCGACGGCGATCGCCGACCCGGCGTTGAATCCGAACCAGCCCACCATCAGCAGGGCCGCACCGATCAGCGTCCAGCCGACGCTGTGCGGCACGAACTGCGCGCTCGGGTAGCCGTGCCGCTTGGGGAGGATGAGGAGCAGCGCGAGCGCCGACACGCCGGCGAGCACGTGCACCACCGTCCCCCCGGCGAAGTCGAGCACGCCCTTCTGGAACAGCCAGCCGTTGACGTTCCAGACCCAGTGACAGACGGGGTTGTAGACGATCGTGGCCCACAGCACCGTGAACAGGCACCAGGCCGAGAACTTCACCCGCTCGGCCACGGCGCCCACGATCAGGGCCGGCGTGATGATGGCGAACATCATCTGGTAGATGGCGAACATCAATTCCGGCACACCGTTCGGCGCCGCCTCGACCGTGTCGCCCGACGTGACGATCCGCTCGTAGGCGTTGGGACCGTCAACGCTGATCTCGGCGAACGACCGCATGAACACCAGCCCCGGATCCCAGCCGAGATAGCTGTGCTTCGGGAGTTCCTTGCCGTCGGGCCCCTTGCCGGCATCGACCGCGATGGCCGAGGGGACGGCGAACGCCATGTTGTAGCCGTAGGCGACCCATTCCACCGCGATCAGCGGCACGCAGATCATGACCAGCATGAACATGTTGAGCAGGTTCTTCGCCCGCACCATGCCGCCGTAAAACAGCGCCAGACCGGGCATCATGAAGAACACGAGGGCCGTGCTCACCATCATCCAGGCGATCGAGCCGGTGTCGTACGTGCCGGCCAGGTGCGGCACGGCACCGGCGGGGCTCGCCGCCGCTGCGGCAGGCGCGTCGATCGCGGCCTGCGCGAAGGCTTCCGGGCACCGCATGCCGACGGCCGCCCAGGCGGCGAGCAGGAGTGTCGTCGAACGCATGATCATCGAGCGCGTCAGCATGGATGCGGTTCCTTTCATGTCCGATGCAGGGTTGCCGAGTGGCCGTCTTGTCGGGACGGACAGGATACCCAGCGATCGGCCCCGCCGCTGCGCGGCGGCCGCACGGCCGGCCGGCAGCCGGTTTCTTCGGCGCGCAGGCCGTCGAACCGTACCGACAGGCTCCGATCGCTGCTCTCGGAAGCTCAGTTCCGGCGGCTCGGGGAGATCCAGACGAGGCAGAAGGGCACCGCGGCACTGCTCGCGTCGAACGTGTCGGCCCTGATGGACTACAAGCCCGAGCAGAAGGAAAGGCTCGAGCAGGTCATCGCGGAAACGCGCGAGGCCACGAATGATCTCGAGCAGCGACTGAAAAACGGCGAACCCCGGGAACCTCTGGAGAGGCGGTACGCCGCGCTCAAACAGGAGGAACTGCAGAAAGTGGTCGGCATCCTCAGCCCTGGCCAGAAATCTGTTTGGCAGAGGGCCCTCGGCCGGGATTTCGACCTGACGAAACTCGGCCAGGCGAAATTCAAGGCACCGGAGCTCGTGGACTCCGGCGAATGGCTGAATTCCGCCCCCCTCACGCTCGAGTCCTTGGCCGGCAACGTCGTGGTGCTGCACTTCTACGCCTTCGGCTGCATCAACTGCATCCGGAACTATCCCACGTATGTGGAATGGCAGGAGCGATTCCGTGGCAAGGGCGTGGTCATCATCGGCATTCACACGCCCGAGACGGCTGCGGAACAAGACCTGGCCGCCGTCCGGGAAAAAGCCGAAGCAGCCGGGTTCACGTTTCCGGTCCTGATCGACACCGCCAAAGCCACCTGGAACGCCTGGGGCAATTCGATGTGGCCGTCCGTCTATGTCGTCGACAAACAGGGGTACGTGCGCCACTTCTGGCCGGGTGAACTGAAATGGCAGGGGGCGACCGGAGACGTCTGGATCGGCGAAAGAATCGAGGCGTTGCTTTCGGAGCCGGCCAACCGTTGACGGCATCGGCCCCGTTCACGGGGCCAGATAGGCGATCGGCTCGGCCGGCTTCAAGGCGTCGCTGATGTCCCCGGAAAGCCGGTAGGCCTGTTCGCCCTCGAGGCTGACCGACCGGATGCCCGAGCCGGGGGCGAAGTCGATCTTCGTCAGGTCCATGCCGACCACGTAGGGACTCAAGGCGCTCTCGAAGTAGTAGACCCGCCGTCCGTGGTCGAGCACGGTGCGCCAATACGTCGGGGCGATGTTCGGATGCTCGGGATCGGGCGCGCCCCACGGCACCGAGACATTCCGCATCACGCTCATCACGCCCGCCACCTGCCTCCGGGGATCGGTCTCAGCGTCGCCGAGCCGCTTGAGGTAGTAGCTGGCCCGCACGAACCGGTCCTCCGACTGGTGCGACCCGGGCAGGACCTTCGCCCCGTCCATCCGTTCCCAGTAGCGATTGAGCGTGAGTTGCTGCTCGAAGACGGGGCTGTTGGTCATCACCTGGAAGCGGCGGTCGTGGTGGATCACCGGCTTGCCGCCGATGTACTCGATGATCGCGGAGTCGCCGGAGGCGTCGGTCACGGAAAGGTGGATCGTCGGATGCCCCGCGCCGCCCGGGCCGAAGGTGGAGGGGACGATGTAGAGCGGATCTTTCTCGAAGTCGGCCACCACCTCCGCGACCGTCGCGTAGCGGCTGAGCACGTAGGTCACCCAGGCGCCCATCGAGATCCTCGGCTTGGGCGGGGAGGGCTCCTGTCCGAAATCGGCCTCGGCGAGATAGAGCAGGTTGGCGCCAAGGCCCTTCTCGTTGAGTCCGTCGAATGCGCCGTCGATCGGACCGCCCGGGGTCATCGATCCTGCCGCCACGACCGCTCCGTAGCGACTCTCCCACTCCAGGCCGCCCTGAATGCCCACGTTCCTCGTGCCGCGCGGGATCACGTAGAAGTGCGTGTTGAAGTCGTAGGGCCAATCCATCGACCGGCCGGTGATCACGCTGCCGTCGCGGCCGACCCACGTCGCCCGGGAGCAGGCGGAAACGCTGGAATGCGAGACGATCGCCAATCCGACGACGGCGAGCAACGGGGCGAACAGGAACCGGGCGACCATGCGTGACTCCTTGCGGGGGGCCGCAGTGAATCACGGACGTCGGCCAGCGCCAAGCCTCACGTGACCGTGTACGCGGTCGAGGTCGCGTCCCGTCCGAGCCGGTTCCCGTTTACGGCGTCAAACACCCCCGACTGAGCCGCGACGAGACGCAGTCGAAATGTTCCCGAGAGAATGGAAACCTGGGGCATCCGCACGTCGTAGACGCGACCGGCGGACGATTCGGTGAACTCGATCGGGCCGACGAAACTCCGCAGTCGGGGGCTCGTGAACGGGAGATTGAAGGCGGCGGCGCCGATCGGCCGTCCCGAGGCGTACAGGCCGCGAAGCCGTTGGTCGAAGCCGGTCACCGGGCGGTCGAACGTCACCCGGAACGAATCGATCCCCGTGAACTCGATGGACGCCGTCGGCTTTTGCCGATCGAAGGTGATGGTCGTGGAGCCTGCCACCGCGCCACTCGTCGCGGTGGCGCGGATCACCTGCGTGCCCTCGGGGATCGCGACGCGACGGCTCACGAAGGACCAGGCACCACGCCCGTTCGCCCTCACCGTGCCCAGCGTGGGACCTCCGTCGAGGGCGAGCGTGACCGTGGTCAGGGGGGCGGCGGTTCCCGTGAAGCGGGGCGCGACGGCGCTCGTGACGGCGTCGCCCTTCACGCCGCTGTCCGAGCACGCACACAGCTGGATGGTCGGGACGGACGCGGTCGAGACCTGTGTCGGCGCAGCCACGCCCGGCACCGCCGACACGACGGCCATCGCCGCACGGTGCTCCAGGCCCTCGATTCCCAACCGGCCCCGTGACTCGTCCTTCCGGCTCCGCCGCATGAAACGTTGCATGGTTCGCATTCTTCCTGAGGAACCCCCTGAACATAGGACGATCAACGGCTGCGTCGCAAGTTTTCGGATTCGCCGGCCCGGAGTCCGCCCTCTTCCGGCGTCACCGCCTCCAGAGGAGCTGGAGCGAGAGGCCGAGGCCGTCGTCGAACGTGACCACGTCGGTGCGGCCCGACGAGAAGTTCGTGCCCTGGAAGAGCGTGCGATCGAAGATGTAGGAGGCCGTGGCCTCCAGCGTGAAGCCGCGGCCGAGCGTCTGCTCCACGCCCACCGCGGCCCGCTGGTCGAACACGAAGAACCGCTGGTCGTCCTGCAGCCGGTCGGCGAGGAAATAGATCTCGGTGTCGCTGCGGTAGAAAGCCAGCAGGGCGAGCGCGTCGGCGAGGCGGCGGCGGGCCGTGGCGTTGAAGTTTACGAGCGGGAAGTAGTTGGCCGTGAACGTCCAGTCGTCGGTGGGCCGCCATTCGAGGGCCGGGGGCAGGCCGATCTTGGCCTCGAAACGGTCGCTCGGTCGCCAGGCATACGCGATGCCCGGCAGTGGATACGGGAGCTGCGATGTGGGCGAGTAGAACAGGCTGAAGCTCCACTCGTCGTTGGCCCGCCCCGCAGGGCGGTTGTAGAAGCCGACGGCCATGAGCGTGAGATCGCGGGTGGCGGCATACGGCCGATCGCTCGCGGTGCCGAAAAGAAACGTGCCGCCGATCGAGCCGCCATCGGCCAGCGGCCGAACGTGCATGAACCCCGTCTCCACGAGCCACAGCTGGTCGGGAATCGGCTGCCCCGAGTCGGGCAGCACGGCGGCGGTGGCGAGTTCGAGTCGGCCGAACTTCGCGATCGCCAGCCAGAGCGGCCGGCCCTCCGCGGGCACGCCGATCGGCACGGCCACGCGGGCGAATTGGGCGTTCACCGCCAGTTCGTCGGCCTGGCCATCGACGGCGACGGGCGGCGCCCAGAAGCCGCCGATCGAGACGGGCGCTGCGGCGCCGAAGGGGCCGCCGCCACGGCGGCGAGGCATCGGGGCTGCGGGATCGGCGTCGGAGATCGGTTCGTTGGCGAACGTGTCTTCTTCGAGGTTGAACTCGATCGGGGGCAGGAACGCGACGCGGTCGTCGGGGGGCGGAGCCGGTTGCGCCGCGGCGCACGCCGACAGGAGGCCGCTCGTGAGCCCGAGGATCGCGATGATGACCGAAGGGCGCAGCGACACGCGGAGGCTCCA
>RFUD01000430.1 GCA_009923125.1 Planctomycetia bacterium | reverse complement strand
GTTCCACGACGCTGCGGCCCACGGACTCGCGACGGCCGACGCCCGCCTCGAACTCATCGGCGACGCCCGCGACATCATCGCCGCCCACGAGCGCTCGCTCGAGGGCATGCTCGCCGTCGCCCTCGACGGGAGCGGGTATCGGGAGGTGCGTCCCGGGCTGTTCGTCGGCCACGGCGCCGAGGTGGCCGACCAGGTCGTCGTGCGCCGCGGGCCGGTCGTCGTCGCGGCCGGTTCCCAAATCGGCCCGTTCGTCTGCCTCGACGGGCCCGTGTTCGTCGGGCCTCGCGCCCGGGTCCATCCGCACGCCTGGCTCCGGGCGGGCGCCGTGCTCGGTACCGAGTGTCGCGCCGGAGGGGAGATCGAGGCCACGGTCATGGAGGCCTTCTCCAACAAGCCGCACGACGGCTTTCTGGGACACAGCCACCTCGGCAGCTGGGTCAACCTGGCGGCCGGCACCATCACCAGCAATCTCAAGGCCACGTACGGGACGGTCCGGCTGCACGAGCGGCACGCGGATGGCGGCCGTTCCTCGGTCGATACCGGGCGCCAGTTCTTCGGGGCCCTGATCGGCGATCTCGTCCGCACGGCGATCAACACGTCGATTCCCTGCGGTGCCCGGATCGGGGTCGGGGCGACGGTGCAGGGGAGCGTGGCCGACGCCGTGGGGGCGTTCACCAACGACCTGCTCGGCGGCCGCTCCTCGGCGGACCAGACCGCCACCGTCCTCGGCCGGATGATGGCCCGCCGGGGGCTCGACATGCTCGCCGCCGACCGGGAACTCCTGGCATGCCTGGCGGACGCGAACGGCGTCCCCCCGCGGCCCGACCCGAAACTACAATCAGACGAGCGATAACCTTCCCGTCTCATGCCTTCCAGTCTCATGCATGGAGCCACGATGCTGTCCGCAGCCTACGCATCCGGCCGGTTCGGCCTGTCGTTCGAACTCTTTCCGCCCAAGACGCCCGAGTCGGCACAGGCGATGTGGCGCACGGTCGATGAGCTGATGGCGTTCGAGCCCTCGCTGATCACCTGCACGTACGGCGCGGGCGGCTCCACCCGTGGCACCACGCTCGACGTGCTCCGGGGGGTGCGCGAGCGGCACGACCTGCCGGTGGCCAGCCATCTCACCTGCGTCGGCAGCACCGTCGACGAACTGCGTGACTACCTCCGCGAGGCGTCGGCCCTGGGCGTGGCGGCGATCGTGGCGCTGCGCGGCGATCCCCCCAAGGGGCAGACCGAGTTTCGGCAGGCCGAGGGCGGCCTGCGCTACGCCTCCGAACTCGTCTCGCTCATCAGGCAGGAGTTTCCCGAGTTCGGCATCCTCGTCGCCGGCTACCCCGAAACCCATCAGGAGGCGTCGAGTCCCGATGCCGACCTCGACAACCTGCGCCGCAAATGCGACGCGGGGGGAGACGTCATCGTCACGCAGCTGTTCTATGACAACGCCGACTTCCTCCGGTTTCGCGACCGCTGCACGGCCCTCGGCATCACCGCCCCGATCGTGCCCGGCGTGATGCCCGTGACCAATTACGCCCAGATCCGGCGCATCGCCACGCTCTGCAAGGCCCGGCTCCCGGATGAGTTCACGCGGGCATTCGAGGCTGCCGGCGACGACGAGGCGGCACAGTTCGAGGCCGGCGTCGAGTTCGCCACCAGGCAGGTCCGCGAACTGCTCGACGAGGGCGTGCCGGGAATCCACTTCTACGTGCTGAACAAGTCGCCGGCCACCGTTCGCGTGCTCACCAACGTGGACCTGCAGAGGGTGTGACGTGGTCGGGAGGACGTCGCGGCGGCCCCGCGGTCACGAGCGCGGCGGCAGGTCGTCATCCATGCTGCTGATGTAGCTTCGCAGCCGCTCGAGCTCGTCGCTGACGTGCCGCAACTTGAGCATGTTCTCCACCCGCTTCACCAGCTCGACCTTGTTGACCGGCTTCGAAAGAAAATCGTCGGTGCCCGCCTCGACGGCCCGCTCGATGTCGCCGAGCTCACCGAGTGCCGTGACCATCAGGATCATGATCGGGCTCGTGGCGGGATCTCCCTTGAGCTGCTGACAGACCTCGAATCCGGACAGCTTCGGCATCATCACGTCGAGCAGGATGACGTCCGGCCGGAAGTCGGCCACCTTGTCGAGCGTGTCGCGGCCGTCGACGGCCGTGGCGATCTCGCAGTCGAGTTCGGCCAGGTAGACTT
>RFUD01000429.1 GCA_009923125.1 Planctomycetia bacterium | reverse complement strand
GTGTCTGCGAGCGTAACCAACGCCGACGGCCCGGCTGGCACCTCGACAGACGCGGCCGCGAAGCCGCTCGGCTGCCGCCACGCTCGCTGTCGTCACACCCATCGCGTTGACGCGGCTCAGGTGGCCGGTCCCGACACGCTCGACGGCTGGCGAAGCAACGCTGCTCCCGATGCCTCGCTCACCGCACACTGCCTCGCCTGCGAGTTCCTGGCCGGGGCGATCGCGATCCTGCCGTGGACGCCCTCCGTCGGCTGCACGGCCGCGCGGTGGCGCGACGCTCCTCTCGCCTCGTCGCAGCACCGCGACACACTCGTCACCGCATTCCTCGCCCGCGGTCCGCCCGTCGATGCCGTTTCGGCATCCGCGACTGCGTTTTTTCACACTCCCGCATTCACTCATTCAGGAATTTTCCCCAATGTGCAACCACATGTTGATGAGCCACCGCGCTCCCGCCCTCCGCCGGGCCTTCACGCTCGTCGAGCTGCTCGTCACGATCGCGATCATCGGCATCCTTGTCGGCCTCTTGCTGCCTAACCTCGCCGCCGTGCAGGCGACCGCCAAGGCGTCGGCCGCGCTCTCCCACATCCAGGCCTTCGGCAAGGGTTTTCTGGACCATGCCGCGCTCGACAAAGAGGGCCGGCTCTCGACCGGCGCCTTCGACCATTACCGCGACGGCGACATCACGAAGGTCGGCTGGGTGGCCGACCTCGTGAACACGAAGTTCACGAATCCCGGCAAGAGCCTCGATCCCGTCAGCCGTGGCAAGATCTCGGAAGAGTTCGCCTTCGCCGCCGGGGCCCTCGACGGCCACGGCAAGCTCAACGAGATCCGCTGGACTTCCGCCATCAAGGCCGACGGCACGGCGGTGGACCCCGCCAACGAGGACGATCTCCACGGCACGACCTACTTCGGCACGAGCCAGACCCTCTGGGACAGCGGCTACAACACGAACTTCGCCACCACCTGGCACTTCTCCCGGGGCGACAACAACATCACGGCGACGTCGGGCGCCGGCGCCTATGCCGTCGATGCCAGCCAGCAGGCCGACGGCGGCGATCCCGAAGGGGGCCCGCTCGATGGTGACGGCCCGCTCTCGACGGCACACCTGAGCGATCCCTCGAGCCTCTCGTCGGCCGACAAGATCGCGCTTTTGGGGCCGGCACAGGTGGGCAACCACGATCAGGACCATGGCGAGGACCACGGCGGTGGCCACGGCCACTCCGAACAAGACGTGATCCTCGACGCGGACAAGGCCACCACGCTCAATGCCTTCGCCGACGCGACCGGCCGCAAGCGGCCCGCCAAATTCGGCGACCCGCTCGTCGAGGGCATGACCGACGGCCCCGTCGCCACGATCAACACCGGCCTGGCAACGCCCTGGGGCACCGGCGACGGCACGCGGAAGATCCACACGCTCGCCGACATCACCCCGATCCACAAGGCGAAGCGGGGGATCGTGAACCCAAACGCCGACAATGGCCCGCTCTTCCGCATGGTGGGCGGCTCCGCGCCGATCGTCTTTGCCGACGGCCACGCGGCCCGGATCTCCGATACCGGCGGCTTTGCCGGCAGCCGCGGCGACGGCTGGCTCGGACCCTTCCAGGGGGAACCAGGCGCCCACGAGGGAGAGCCAGGGCACGAGTTCGTGCTCGACGCCTCGGCCCTCGACGAGATCCGCGATCAGGTCTGGCTCGGCCGGCTGCGCGCGATCCTCGTCGCCGGTGGCGGCACGGCGGAGTAGCCGGCGGTCAGCGGCCGGCCACGTCGAACGCGACGAGTTCCGCCGTCGTGCGGATGAGGAGCCGGCCGCGGACGACCACCGGCGTGGCGAAGCAGCCGCCCTCGAGCGAAAAAGCGTGCCGCACCGCGCCATCATCGAGCGCGAGCAGCGTGCACCGGCCCGATTCGTCGGCACACAACAGTTCACCGTTCACGAGCACCGGTGACGCCGAGAACGTCCCCCCCACTCGTCGCTTCCAGGCCACCTTCCCTGTGGCGAGGTCGCGGCAGTGGGCCACGCCATCGTCGTGCACGACGTACAGTCGTCCGTCGTGCACCAGCGGCGACGGCACGTAGGGCACCTCGCTGTCGCGGTCTTCCTTCCAGAGCACGGCCGGCGCACCGCCGGGGGTCATCTTGAGCGCCACCATCGCCCGCGATGGGTATCCGCTCGTGGCCACGCAGATGTCGCC
>RFUD01000428.1 GCA_009923125.1 Planctomycetia bacterium | reverse complement strand
TGGGGATCGCGCTGCTGGTGTTCCCCAAGCTGGCGCTGGGCCTCAGCGGCTTCGAGACGGGCGTGCTGCACATCCATCTGGTCCGCGGCACCGACCGCGAACCCCACGACCAGGCGGCCCGCATCGCGAACACCCGGCGGATGCTCCTGGTGGCGGCGCTGCTCATGTCGGTGCTGCTCATCGGCTCGTCGCTGGTCACCGGCACCGGCACGCTGATCCCGGCGCAGGAACTGCGATTGGAGCCGGTGAAGGGCAAGGCGATGGACCGGGCGCTGGCGTACCTGGCCCACGGCGAGAGCCCGCATCCGATCAGCCCGCTCTTCGGCCGGGTCTTCGGCACGGTCTACGACGTCAGCACGGTGCTCATCCTCTGGTTCGCCGGCGCCTCGGCCATGGGCGGGCTGCTCAACATGGTGCCGCGCTACCTGCCCCGGTACGGCATGGCTCCGGAGTGGGCCGGCGCGTACCGGCCGCTCGTGATCGCCTTCACGTTCATCAACCTGATCGTCACGCTCGCCTTCCGGGCCGACGTGTCCGCCCAGGGCGGCGCCTACGCCACCGGCGTGCTCGTGCTGATGACGAGCGCCTGCATCGCCTCGCTGATCCACGAGCTCAGGCGGCCGCCCGAGCCGCACCACGGCTGGTCGCTGCAGGCCCAGCGGGTCGGCTTCGGCCTGATCACGCTCGTCTTCGTCTACACGACCATCGCCAACATCCTGGAGCGGCCGGACGGACTCATCATCGCCTCGATCTTCATCGCCTTCGTGATGGTGATCTCGTTCACATCGCGGGCCTGGCGGAGCGACGAGCTGCGGCTCAAGGAGTTCCGGTTCGCGGACGACGCCGACCGCATGCTCTGGACCGACATCCTGCTGGAGGGCGCGTTCCGGGTGCTCGTGCCGCACCGTCCGGGCAGCCGCTCGCTGGCCGACAAGGAGGCGGAGATCCGCAAAAAGCACCGCATCCCCGAGAGCGTGCCGCTGGTGTTCCTCGAGGTCCACTACGGCGACGTCAGCGAGTTCCAGAATGCGCCGATCATCTCGGCCCGCCAGGAAGGGAACCGTTTCGTGATCGTGGCCCGCGACGTGGTGTCGGTGTCCCACACCATCGCCCAGATCGCCATGGAGATGACGAAGAGCGGAACGCCGCTCGACGTCGTGTTCGGCTGGAGCAAGGGAGGCAGCTTCCAGCTGGCGCTCAACTACGTCCTGTTCGGGCAGGGCGACGTCCCCAACCGCGTGGTGGACCTCCTCGACAAGGCGATCGCCGATCCCGACAAGCGGCCGACGGTGATCGTCGGCTGACCCTTGCTTCCAGCGGGGCCAAGCTGGCAGAATTGCCACGGTCGGGTGCGTGGCGGATCGCGCGGGTCGCGCGGCGTGGCCGCACCCTCCACGCCCGGGAGCACGACAGCCCATGCCGGCCGACGACATTCTGCTGGACGCCGAGGAACGGATGGAGAAGGCCGTGGAGGTGTTCCGCCACGCGCTCACCGG
The DNA here is from genome assembly GCA_009923125.1 of Planctomycetia bacterium. Lineage (GTDB taxonomy): Bacteria > Planctomycetota > Planctomycetia > Pirellulales > UBA1268 > RGVT01. The sequence continues at coordinate 717 of RFUD01000428.1, read as the reverse complement.
CATCCGCACGGGGCGGGCCAATCCGGGCCTGGTCGATTCCCTGCGGGTGGAGGTGTACGGGTCGCCCACGCCGATCAAGGCGCTGGCCAGCGTCGGCGCCCCCGAGCCCAACCAGATCGTGGTTCGGCCCTTCGACCCCGGCACCCTCAAGGACATCGAGAAGGCGATCCAGGCCGCCGATCTCGGCCTCAATCCCCAGAGCGACGGCCGCATCATCCGCATCACGATCCCGGCCCTGTCGACCGACGTGCGGAAGAAGATGACCGCCCGCATCAAGGAACTCGGCGAGGAGGCCCGCGTGGCGATCCGCAACGTGCGGCGCGACGGCAACAAGGCCGCCGACACCGAGAAGGGCGACGGCACCCTCACCGAGGACGAGTGCGAATCGACCAAGGAGGAGGTGCAGGAACTCACGAAGAAGTTCGAGGCCAAGGTCGGCGATCTCGCGCGTGCCAAGGAAGCGGAAGTCATGGAGCAGTGAGCGGCCGGCGGACCGCCTCGCGCGGACCTGGCGAGTGGGGAGGGCGGCATGGGCGATCCATCGCGACATGACCCGGCCGCCGACGGCACGCCGGTGCGCCTCGACGCCGTCGTCAAGCGGTATGGCGGCCGCACGGTGCTCGACGACGTGACGCTCGAGGTGCTCCCGGGCATCACGGGCCTCGTCGGGCCCAACGGCGCCGGCAAGAGCACCCTCGTGCGGTCGATCCTCGGGCT
>RFUD01000427.1 GCA_009923125.1 Planctomycetia bacterium | reverse complement strand
CAGCTGCCATCACGGCTTCCACTGCGATCACGGCGCGGAGGGCGTCGGCCGCGCCGCCACCAACGCCTTCGTGCACTCGTTCGTGCTGATCCTCGTGCTCGACCTGTTCCTGGGCATCTGGCTCAACAACGTCCACGACTTCTTCCGTCCGGAGGGGCCGCGCAAGCTGCTGTAGAGCCATGCCCGCCCCGGCCATCCACGCGCCGCCGCGCCGCGACGCCCCCAGCGAGCCCGTGCTCGCCGTGGACGGCGTGTCGGTCTCGTTCGGCAGTCAGCCGGTCCTGCGCGACATCTCGCTGGAGATCCCGGCCGGCCAGACGCTCGTCGTGCTCGGCGAGAGCGGCTGCGGCAAGACCGTGCTCCTCAAGACGCTGATCGGCCTCGTCCGGCCGACGCGGGGTGAGGTGCGGTTCGAGGGCCGGGCCCTCGGCAGCCTGTCCGACCGCCAGCTCGCCAGCCTCCGGACCCGCTACGGCTTCGTCTTCCAGAACGCCGCGCTGTTCGACAGCCTGACGATCGCCGACAACATCGCCTTCCCGCTCCGCGAGCACACCCGGGTGGGGATGGCCGAGATCGCCCGGATCGTGGACGAGCTTCTGGCCGAGGTCGGCCTGCCGCGGTCGGCCGCCCGCAAGAAGCCGGTGCAGCTCTCGGGCGGCATGCGGAAACGCGCCGGCCTCGCCCGCGCGTTGGCGCTCGATCCGCCCGTGCTGCTCTACGACGAGCCGACCACCGGGCTCGATCCGATCATGACCGACGTCATCAACGAGCTGATCCTCAAGGTCCGCTCCCGGGCCGGGGTCACGAGCGTGGTGGTGACGCACGACATGAACACCGCCCGCAAGGTCGCCGACCGGATCATCATGCTGTACCCGCTGTTCCGCCTGGCTTCCGACGTCCCGCAGATCGTCTTCGACGGCACGCCCGACGACCTCGAGCGGAGCCGCGACCCCCGGATCCGCCAGTTCGTCGAGGGCCGGGCGGGGACGCGGCTCACGGAACTCCGCGAGGAGCAGTCGGCCGAGGGCCGTCCGCACGACGAGGAGGCCCCGTGAACGACCGCGTGATGCAGTTTCGAGTCGGCGTGATGGTGCTGGCCACCGCCATCATCGCCGGCATCCTGATCGTGCTCTTCGGCGACCTGCCCTCGCTCGTGCAGGCGACCTATCCGCTGAAGATGGATTTCGCCGACGCCCGCGGCGTCTCGCAGGGGACGCCGGTCCGCAAAAACGGCATCCTCGTGGGCCGTGTCGCGAGCGTCACGCTCAACGAGCGCGGCGGCGTGTCGGTCGTGGCCGACATCGACTCGTACGTGCCGATCTACAAGGACGAGCAGCCGCGGATCGCCGGCACGCTTCTCGGCGACGCCGAGATCTCCCTCGTGCCGGGCCGGATCGTGCCTCCGCGGCAGCGGCTCGCGAAGGACGAGGTGCTGACGGGGGCCGTCTCGCGCGATCCGTTCGAGGTGTTCGCCACGCTCGAGCCGAAATTCGGAGCCACGCTCGACTCGCTCGCCCAGGCCAGCGAGTCGGTGACGAAGCTGGCCACGAATCTCGACCGCGTGTTCCTCAGCGAGGACGACACGTTCGAGAAGATGGTGCGCAAGACCGAGGCCGCGCTCGACAGCTTCAGCGTCGCGATGAACAACATCAACGACGTGATGGGCGACCCGAAGGCCCGCGAGAAGATGAAGGCCGCGATCACGGCGTTGCCGGACGTGCTCACCGAACTGCGGACGACCGTGCAGGGAATCGGCACGACGGTGGACACCGCGGACCGCAACCTGCGGAACCTCGAGGGGCTCACCAAGCCGCTCGGCGACCGCGGCCAGGAGATGGTCGCCCAGATCGATCGCACGATCGGCCGGCTCGACGAGACGCTCCAGCAGGCGTCCCTGTTCGCCAAGGCGCTCAACGAGTCGCAGGGCACGCTGGGCAAGCTCGTCCGCGATCCGCAGGTCTACAACGACCTCGCCCAGGCCGCCCAGAACGTGAGCAAGCTCACGAAGGACCTGCGGCCGATCGTGGACGACGTCCGCGTGTTCACCGACAAGATCGCCCGCCACCCCGAGCAACTCGGCGTCCGCGGCGCCCTCGACCGACGCGCCGGGCTGAAATAGCGTGTCGGCACGGCGATTGCCGTTCCGTGGGGCAGCCGTTTCCCTTTTCCGTCAGCGCGCCCAATCCGGCTCGTGCCGACTAGCGCATGCGGAGCAGGACAGGCTCGAGCCTGTC
>RFUD01000426.1 GCA_009923125.1 Planctomycetia bacterium | reverse complement strand
CTGCATGTCCGCTGCGCTTCGCCATCCTGGCTGCGCTTGCTCCCAGAGCCCGGCTCCGGGGCACCGGCGGCCCCTCGCCGAGTTCGCCCCCGTGCAGTCGGTGGCGTCCGAGCCATGCTCATTCGAAAGGGGGAAGGCGAGGGGTCACCCCTCCCTTACGAGCCGGCGCACGCGTGGTATCGTGAGGCGGTTCTCACGGCGCCACCCATGTTCGACTGGCTCAAGCCCCGCCGCTCCGCGATCAACGCCTCCACCTGGAAGGTGGTCGAGAAGATCGACGGCCTCGCGACCGAGATGGAGGGGCTGAGCGATCCCGCCCTGCGGCGGCTCGCGCGGTCGCTCTCCTACCGGGCCAAGGCGGGCGAGCCGATCGACACGGTGCTCATCGAGAGCTTCGCCGCCACGCGGGAGGCGGGCCGGCGCACGCTCGGCATGCGGCACTACGATGTCCAGCTGCTCGCGGGCGTGGCGCTGGTGCACGGGGCGATCGTGGAAATGCAGACGGGCGAGGGCAAGACGCTCGTCGCCACGCTGCCCCTCGTGGCCTACGCGCTGGCGTGCAAGGGGGCGCACCTGGCGACGGTCAACGACTACCTCGCGCGGCGCGACGCCGAGTGGATGGAGCCGATCTACAAGGCGCTCGGCATGTCGGTGGGGATCGTCGAGTCGGAGATGGACTTCGACGCACGACGCGCCGCCTACGCCCGTGACGTCACCTACGGCACGGCGAAGGAGTTCGGGTTCGACTTCCTCAAGGACCGGCTGATGAACCGCGAAATCGCCGAGGGACGCGGTGATCTCGGTGCGATGCTCAGCGGCCGGTCGGCGGCGCCGACGTCGCAGCTCCTGCAGCGACCCTACTGGTTCGCGCTCGTGGACGAGGCCGACAACGTGCTGATCGACGAAGCCCGCACCCCGCTGATCATTTCCTCGCCGCCGGGCGAGGCGCAGGCGGTCCAGGAGGCCGTGTTTCGCTTCGCGGCCGAGGTTGCCGCGACGCTCGAGCGCGACGCCGATTTCGAGACCGACGTGCAGAAGCAGACGTGCGAACTGCTCGGCCGCGGCCGCAGCCGCGTGCGAGCCCACGAACGCCCGCCGCTCCTCGACGGCGTCAGCCTGCTGGAGCTCTACGACGCCGTCGAGCGGGCGCTGCGGGCCCGCCGGTTCTTTCTGCGCGACCGCCAGTACGTCGTCCGCGACGGCAAGATCGTGATCATCGACGAGTTCACCGGCCGGGCCGCCGAGGGCCGCACGTGGCGCGACGGTCTCCATCAGGCCGTCGAGGCGCAGGAGCAGATCGAGGTCACCGTGCCGTCGGGGCACGCGGCCCGGATCACGATCCAGGACCTGTTCGCCCGCTGGCCGCACCTCGCCGGCATGACGGGCACGATCGCCACGAGCGCGGGGGAGATCAGCCGTACGTACGACGTGGCCGTGGCCACGGTGCCGACCAACCGGCCCGCCATCCGCCGCCGGCTCCCGCCCGCGATCTGCACCGATACGGTGGACAAGTTCACACGGATCGTGGCGGAGGTGCGGGAAATGCACGCGGTCGGCCGGCCCGTGCTGATCGGCACCCGCTCGATCGACAAGTCGGAGCTGCTGTCTCGCATGCTGGCCGACGCGGGACTCCCCCACACGGTCCTCAATGCCCGGCAGATCGCCCGCGAGGCCGAGATCGTGTCACAGGCCGGGCAGCGGGGGCAGATCACCGTGTCCACGAACATGGCCGGCCGCGGCACCGACATCAAGCTCGGGGCGGGCGTGCATGAACTCGGCGGCCTCCACGTGATCTGCACCGAACTGCACGACTCCGCCCGCATCGACCGGCAGTTGATCGGTCGGTGCGGCCGGCAGGGCGACCCCGGAACATGGCGCCAGTACGTGGCGCTCGACGACGACATCCTCGTGAGCGCCCACGGTCCGAAGCGGGCCGCCCGGATCGCCCGGCAGCTCGCGCGGTTCTGCGGCACGGCGTCGGAGCGGGCGCTCGCGGTGTACAAGCGGGCTCAGCAACGGATCGAGGCCCGCCACGTCCGTCAACGCCGGCTCCTCGAATATGTCGAGCGACAGCGGGCCGAGGCCCACATCCAGATGAGCCAGGATCCCTACCTGGACGCCGCGAGCTAGCTATAGCGCCCGCCGGGCCATCCATGGCCCCGGCGGGCTTCCGCAGCTGCGGGGCAAGCCAAGGTTGCCCCGAGCTGCGATGGCTCGCCCTCCAGGCGAGCCTCG
>RFUD01000425.1 GCA_009923125.1 Planctomycetia bacterium | reverse complement strand
AGCGCAGTCGGAGTCGAGCGAGCGCAGGGCAGGATGCCCGCAGCGAGCGTCCGGCGACGGGATACGGGGAGCCCGAAGCCGGCGCGTTCCACGACGGGACCGTGCGACGCACCGTCGGGGCGTGATACACTCCGCGCCCCATGGACCAGCCGCTCACCGTACCGCCCGGCCGCGACATCCGGCTCGCCGATTTCGACCCCGACTTCCACGAGGGGCTCGATCGGCAGGCCGCCGAAGCGGAGACGCGGGAACACTTGGACGTCCTCGACGGCCTCGCGTACCGGCTGTTCGCCGAGGCGAAGCGGGCGGTGGTCGTCGTCCTCCAGGGCATCGACACCTCGGGCAAGGATGGCACGATCCGCATGCTCGCCAGCGGGATCAGCCCGCAGTGCCTCGACGTCCGGAGTTTCAAGGCGCCGAGCGCCCTCGAACTGGCCCACGATTTTCTGTGGCGTGTGCACGCGGCGATCCCGCCGCACGGCCGGATCGGCGTGTTCAACCGGTCCCACTACGAGGACGTGGTCGTGGTGCGGGTCCGGAAACTCGTGGCAGACGCCGTGTGGCGGGACCGCTACGGCCAGATCAACGCCTTCGAGAAGCTGCTGCACGACGGCGGGCTGACGTTCGTGAAGTGCTTCCTCCACATCAGCAAGCAGGAGCAGCGGCAGCGGCTCGAGGAACGGCTCCGGGACCCGAAGAAGCAGTGGAAGCTCGGCCCCGACGACCTCGAAGACCGCAAGCGCTGGGACGAGTTTCAGAGGGCCTACGACGACGCGCTCACCGAGTGCAACACCCATCATGCCCCCTGGCACGTGGTGCCGGCCGACAAGAAGTGGTATCGCAACCTGGTCGTGGCCCGGCTCGTGCGGAAGACGCTCGAACGGCTCGACCCTCGGTTTCCCGCGTTCGATTCCAGCCTGATCACGAAACTCGACTGACCTCGGGACTCCCGGCATGAACGGCATTCCGCTCCTCGATCTCGACGCCTGCCGGCTGCGGCAGCGCCGGCTGCTGGACCGGCTCGCGGCGGAGCGGCTCGACGGGCTCGTGGTCGTGTCGCCCGAGCACGTGCAGTATCTGACGGGGCACCGCTGGGACTTTCGCTTCTCACCGCTGGCCGCGATCGACGCGGCCGGCGCGACGCTCCTCGTCTGCCCCGACAAGCCTGTCGAGCGGGCGGCCGCCGACGACGTGCGCACCTACGAGGCCAAGTGGCGCTCGACGCTGCGCAACGACCAGCGCGAGGCGGCGGCGAAGGTGCTCGCCGACTGGCTCGCCGCACGGCCGACCTGGCGGCGGGTCGGCGTCGAGTTCTCCGCCTGCCCGCCCCACGTGACGCGGCTGTTCCCCGCCGCCGCGGAGCGGCTCGACGTCGAGCCGGCGCTGTGGCGGATGCGGCGGCGCAAGGATGCGGACGAACTCGCGCTCCTGCGGCGGGCGATTGCGGCCGCGGGGGCGATGTACGAGACGGCCCGCGGCATGCTCGCCCCGGGCGTGTCGGAACTCGACGTGTTCTCCGCGCTCCAGGCGGCGGCGGTGGGCTCGTGCGGGGAGATGCTGACCGGCACCGGCAACGACTACGCCTGTGGCGTCCGCGGCGGTCCGCCGCGGGACCGGGCCTGCGTGGCCGGTGAGCTCTACATCCTCGACCTCGGCCCGGCGTACCGCGGTTACTTCGCCGACACGTCGCGGGCCCTCGCCGTCGATCGGCGGCCCACCGACCCACAACTCGCCGCGTGGCGGCACGTCTGCGGCGCCCTCGAACTGGTCGAGCGGATCGCGAAGCCGGGCGCGAGCTGCCGGGCGATCTACGCCGAGGTGCAGGCCTGGCTGGCGACGGCGCCGGTGGGCACGTGGTCGAGCCATCTGGGACACGGCATCGGCCTGTGGGTCCACGAGACGCCGCACCTCAACCCCAACTGGGACGACGTGCTCGAGGAAGGCGACGTGATCGCCGTCGAGCCCGCGCTGTACGCCCCCGAACTGGCGAGCGGGCTGCGGATCGAGAACGACTACCTCGTCACGGCGACGGGCCTCGAGAACCTGAGCCCGTTCCCGCTGGACATGTGACGTGGGGCAAGCGTCCCGCTTGCCAGGTGTCAGCGTCGCATTGGCGACCCTGTGGGGCAAGCGTCTCGCTTGCCAGGTGTCAGCGTCGCATTGGCGACCATGTGGGGCAAGCGTCCCGCTTGCCAGGTGTCAGCGTCGCATTGGCGACCATGTGGGGCAAGCGTC
>RFUD01000424.1 GCA_009923125.1 Planctomycetia bacterium | reverse complement strand
CCGCGACCTCCTCGAGTTCGTGCGGGATCGACGGACGCTCGTCGTCACGCTCCTGCTGCCGATGGCCACCTACCCCATCCTCGCGCTGGCCACCGCCCTGGGCCTGCGCACCGCGACGCACGAGATCGAGGCGCGGATGGCCCCGGTGAAGATCCAGGTGGGGCTGTCGGGGCCGGAGGCCGCCCGGCTCGCCGGCCTGATGCAGCGGGTGCTGGAGTCCACGCCCCGGGGCGAGCGCGGCGGGTGGCCGGCCGCCGTCGAACTCGCCGACGTGACTGATGCCGACGCCGCCAAACTGCTCGACGACGGCGCCATCGACCTGTGGATCACCGCGCGGCGCGGGCTCGTCGCCGATCTCGAGGCCAGCGGGACCGTCCGGCTGCCGGTGCAGGTCTCGGCGGACCGGCCGGCCGGGGCGAACGTCCGCGAGCAGTTTGTCGCGTTCACCCGCTCGCTCGGCCGGCAGGCGGCGCGGGAGCGGGTGCGCCGCGCGGGTCTTCCGGCCACGCTCCTCGACCCGCTCGACGTCGTCTTCGAGGGGGACCGCGACGGCGGCCCGCCGGTGCAGACGCAGAACGTCCTCTCGACCCTCGCCGGCGGTGTGCTCGTGCTCCTCACGGTGCTCACGTTGACGGGCGCCTTCTATCCCGCGATCGACGCGATCGCCGGAGAAAAGGAGCGCGGCACGATCGAGACCCTGCTCATCGCCCCCTGCCGGCTCATCGATGTCGTGTTCGGCAAGTTTCTCAGCGTGGTCGCGATCACGCTCGCCACGCTCGTGGCCAACGTGGCGTCGATCACCGCGACGGCGGCGGTGGCCCTGCGGTCACTGCCGCAGGGCGTCGTCGCCACGCTTCCCGAGGGCACGCTCGCGCTGGCCGCCGTCGCCACGGTGGCCGCGTTCGCCGGCATGGCGGCGCTCGCGGCGGCCACCTGTCTGGCCGTCACCACCGCCTCGAAGAGCGGCAAGGAGGCGCAAAACACGCTCACGCCGGTGATCCTGCTCGTGAGCGCGGTGGCCGGCACCGCGCTGCTGCCGGGCATGCGGGGCGGGCCGCTGCTCGCGGCCGTGCCCTTCGCGGGCCAGATCGTGGTGGCCCGCTTGGCGCTCGGCACCGCGGCGGAGCCGCCCGCGACGGTGGCGACGATCGTCGCGTCGCTCGGCATCTCGCTCCTCTCGTCGCTGCTCTTCACCTGGCTGTTGCTGAGGCTGACGACACATGGCCTCGCCGACGAGGACATGCTGTTCCGCGGGCCCGACGTGGCGGGCACCGCCTTCCATCGGCCCGTGCGGCGGGCCCGACCGAACGTCATCCAGGCCTTCCTGCCGCTCGTGGCCGGATTCGCCGGCCTGTGGTACTCCCAGGGGCTCGTCCCGTCCGACCTCGTGCAGGCGATCCCGCTGCAGCAGGCGGTCGCGGTGCTCCTGCCGCTGGCCGCCGCGATGTGGTGGCAGCGGGTCGATCTGCGGGGCACGTTCTCCCTGCGTCGGCCCGCGGAGGGCCTCGGATCGACGGCCGCCATCGCCGGCGGGGCTCTGCTCGGCGCCGGCCTGTTCGTCGTCGGCGCCGCGATCCTGCTCGCGTTCCAGGGAGACGGCATCTCGACGGAAGCCCGGCAGTTGTCGGCGCGGCTCGTGTCCCTGATCCAGAAGCAGCCGTGGTGGCTCGCCTGGACCCTCATCGCGGTGGTGCCCGCCGTCTGCGAGGAACTCCTGTTTCGGGGGTGGGTGCTCGCCGGCCTCGCCGGTCGTCCGAAACCGGGGGGGGTGCCGTGGGCCGCGATCGGGATTCAGGCGGCCGCCTTCGCCCTGTTCCACCTGCTGCCCGAGCGGATGCCGCAGACGTTCGTCCTCGGCCTCGTGCTGGGAACGCTCGTCGTCGTCACCCGCAGCATCCTGCCCGCGGTCGCCTGCCATCTTGCGCACAACAGCATGCCGCTGGCGATACTCGGGCTCGCCGGCGACGTCCCGGACCTCGCCCGCATGGTCGAGACGGGCGAAGCCGCCGGGAGCGGTCGGCTGCCGGGCTGGATCGTGGCGGCCGCGGCCTTGGCCGTGGTCCTCGGGGGCGGGCTCGTGGCGGCCGCGGTGCGGCGTTCGAAATTCTCGGACCATCCCCGGAGCCCCCTTCCGTGAACGCGTCGCGTCATGTCCGCATCGCGGCGGCGGTCCTCGCCTGGACCACCTTCGCCGGCAGCCCGGCCACGGCGGCCGAGACGCCCGCCTCCGCCGACGGCGACCGGCCG
>RFUD01000423.1 GCA_009923125.1 Planctomycetia bacterium | reverse complement strand
GCACACGGCCCCGATGCCCGCCGACACGGGGACCACCCGGCCGAGGCTGCCCGTGCGCTCAAGCTGTGTCGGCTTCGCGACCGGCAACGCATCGGCCCAGGCCCGCAGGCCCCCGCTGCGGGCAAGATCCCGGTCGGTCGCCTCCCGCATCCGCGTCCCGAGGGCGTTGCCGGCGACGTGGGCGGCGAGGCTGGCGATCACGACCACCGCGGCCATCCAGCCGGCGAGCCCCAGCCAGGAGATCGCGGCACACGCCACCGCGAGCATGACCGCCAGCCAGGAATAGGTCACCAACCGCATGACGCCCTCCTCGGTCATCATAGCCGCGGGCCGGGGGGCGACCTTCAGAACTCGCGATCCACAGCCTCTTCGCGGTAGATCGGCAGGAGCCGGTAGTAGACCTCGAGCGTGAGCACCGCGAGGGCGGTGTGGGCGAGTCGGCCGCCGGGGGCGGTGTCGCGATCGGCGAAGAACCAGCTCCCCGCCTCGTGGCCGAACTTCGCCTGTTGGGCGACGATCTGGTCGCGGTTCCTGGCGTTCCAGCGAGGCCAGACCGGGTGGTCGAGCTGGATCAGCGCCTGGGAGAGGTAGAAGTTCTGATAGATGTTCGAGGGATGCGGTCCGGGCTTGGCGAGGTTCGTGATCCCACGCTGGAGAGGCTCCTGCGTGCTGCCCCAGCCGGTGTACATCCGGCACAGCAGCCCGATCGCCGACGTGCAGGGCTTGGCGGCCGGCGTGCGGTATCCGTAGGCGGCGCCGTGCTGCGTCTGGATGCGATCGAGAAACCGTCGCGCTCCGTCGATCGTCGGCGAGGGCACCTCCATCCCCGCGAGCGCCGCGCTCTTGAGGGCCGCGATCTGCCACGCCGTCACCGTGACATCACCCGCCTGCCCGGGCAGATAGCGCCAGCCGCCGCCGTGGAGATCCTGGGCGGTCTCGATGAACCGCACGGCGTCGCGGACATAGGGCACGAGCATCGCGTCGCCGGTCATGCCGAGCGCTTCGGCCAGGGCGAGCGTCGTCACACCATGGCCGTACATCGTGCCTTCGCAGAAGTCGCCGCCGCGCGGGGTGGGCTGCATGCGGCTCACGAGATAGTAGATGCCGCGTGACACGGCCTGCTGGTACGGTCCGTCCACGTGCGTGCTGCCCGCCCCCAGGAACGGGAGGAGTGCGATCGCCGTGCTCGCGGTGGAGCCGGTGAGGGTGCCGCGATCACGACAGGCGCCGTCGCAGCGGCAGCCCGAAAGATCGAACTGCCATGAGCCGTCGGCCGCCTGGTGGAGCGCCAGCCATGCGAGCCCCGCCTCGACGGCGGCCTCGCTCGCCGTCGAGCCACCCCGGGCCTTGGCGGCGGCGCCGCGGCTCCGTCCCCGTCGCATGGCGAACGCCGCCGTGCCGCTTTCGATGACGGTCCCAGACCTTGCCGCGGCCGCGGCTCGCGGTGCCGATCCGAAGCGCACCGACACGGCCCGCGCCGGCGGGCCGGTCGGGTCGAATGGTTCCAGCACTCCGCCTGGGGCGTCGAACAGGGGCGCGTCGGGGGCAGGGATGGCGACGACCGGCACCTCCTCGATCGCAGGGGCCTCGTCGGCGAGCGGCGCCGCGGCGGCATCGGCGGGCGGGTCCGGTTGCGGTGCGTCTGCCGCCATGCCGACGTCGGCGAGCGGCGCATCGCCCGCCGCTGCGGGGCCGAATCGCAGGACCAGCGGCCGCACCGGCTCGGGGCGACGCGTGTCGAGCAGGAACAGCGCGAGCAGGATGCAGGCCAGCAGGTGGGTGACGAGGCTCGCATACCCGGCCCGCAGCGCCGGACTCTCGATGGCCCGCTCGATCCACGGCTTATCGGCTGGCTCGCGGCTCATGGCAGTGTCGGTCGGGATGACTGTATCGGCGGGGCGGATCATACGCCCGGGACAGCCCCCGTTCCCCGCGCAGACGACGATCCCCGCGGACGATCCCCGGGAGTCATCGACCGAACCGCCGCACCGGCTTCAGCCTGTCACGAGCCTGTCACGCTCCATGGGCCAGGGGCCCGCTTTTTCTGACCTGTTCAGCAGTCTGGCACCTGTTAACCGCCCGCGATCGGCGAGCGCCGGCTTCGGGCTCCCCGTACGCCCGTCGCCGGACGTTCGCTGCGGGCCTCCAGCCAATCCTGTTCGGCACGGCACTTGCCGTCCTGTGGGGCAAGCGTCTCGCTTGCCGTACGACAGGCTCCAGCCTGTCATGCCTTCCCTCAACGCGCCCAA
>RFUD01000422.1 GCA_009923125.1 Planctomycetia bacterium | reverse complement strand
TACTGCATGAGCAGGTCGGTCAGGGCATCGACCTGCTCCTCGCTCGTGCCGGCGTACAGATCCTGGCTCACCGGCTTGTCGAACGGGATGTTCACCGGCATGCCGGTGTATGGCAGGAATCGCTTCGGGTTGGCGATCCAGTTGTGGACGTAGTCGGGCCGCAGCCGCTCGTGCACCCGTTCGAGCTGCGGCGCGAGGGCCTTGGGGTTTCCAGGCGGCGCGTAGTCGCCCACGAGGTGGCACTTCACGCAGTAGTTGTTGTTGGTGACGATCTTGAGCGCGCCCACCAGATGCCCCGGCTTGGAGCGCTCCTTCTCCGCCACGGAACTCTCGTCGAGTCGAGGGTCGTAGACGTACGGATACTCGGCCCCGTCCACGGCGGCGAAGTAGTTCACCATGTCGGCCGCCTCGGCGGCGGACCAGTGGAACTTCGGCATCCGGAGCACCGCGGGCGGACGGATGGTGTGCGGATTGAGCAGGAACTTGTGCAGCCAGCCGGACTGCACCTTCCGGCCTTCGCCCACCAGCGGCGGCGGCAGCCAGCCCCAGGCGTCGTCAGGCTTGACGTTGGGGTTGATCTGCTTTTCGTCGGCGATCACCACCGGGAACAGCAGTCGTGCGAGGTCGCCTCCGACCGCGGGGTAATGCCGGCCCGCGCGGATCGCGTCCTCGGGCACCATCACGTTGGGGCCGCCCACCGGTCGCGGCTCGCCATCGACGAGGGCGTCGTTCCACAGCATCACGGGCCGATGCGGCACGGCCTCGGTGTCCCCCTCCTCGATCGGCACGCCGTCTTCATCCACGAGCTGCGGCTTCCCCGTCTCCGGGTCGAGCACGGGCATGCCGACGAGCGTCGCATGCCGGCGTCCCTGGCGGTCGGTGGCCAGCGATTTCTCCACGGCGGCCGGCGCGAAGTGCGGCGACAGGAACGGGTAGTCCGCCACTTCCTGTCCCGCACCCAAAGACTCCGGCTTGTAACGCACGTCCCAGCGGTCCATCTGCAGGGTGTGGCAGCCGCCGCAGTTGTAGCGTTCGGCCACGACCAGGCCCTTCAGTCGCGCCTCCTCGCGCGGCGAGGGCTTGTGGACGAACTGCGGCGCCGGCGGCTCCGCCACGAGCCCCAGCACGAACGTCATGACCGCCTCACGCTGCTTGGCGTCGAAGGGGAACTGCGGCATGCGATACCGCTCGTTGTAGCTCTTGTTCTCCGCCTTCTTGTAGTCGTAACTCCGCGGCTGGCGCAGCTTCTGCCAGAGGAAGCCTTCCCGCTCGTGGGCCAGCAATTTCTCGACATAGAAGCCGGTGTCCGGGTCGAGCGACTCCGGGGTGATGTGTCCCTTCGCCTTCGACTCGTAGGCCAGATCGGGTGCGAGTGGCTCGTCGGCGGGCGGTTTCCCGGCGGCCGTCGCCGGGGCCTCAGCCATTGTGGCGCCATGGTGCCCATCGTGGCCGGCGGCGCCGTGGTGGCCCGCGTGGCCGTGCTCGAGCTGGTGCATGACGAAGTGCGCAGCCTGTTCGAAGGCGATCTTCGACGGCTCCTTGCGGCCCCAGTCGGCGAGCGCCGCGCCGGCCGCCTTGCCGTCCTCGAATCCCGGGATGTCGTGGCAGGAGTAGCAGGCGAGCTTGGCGAGCGTCTTCTTGCCCACGTAGTTGAGCAGCACCGCATCCTTCGTGGCGGCGCTCATGCCGAGCAGCATCCGCTCGTCGCCCTGGATGTTCGCCTGCTCGGCCGACAGGCCGTTGGCCAGGATCTCGGCCGCCCTCACGGCCGTGAACCGGTCCTTCAGGTACATCAGCGCGAGCTCCTCGGTCGCCTTACGTTCGTCGGAAGTGAGCGTGGCGGCGGCGGGCACGTCGGCCGGCTTCCAGTTTTCCGTGGAGGTCAGCAGGTACGCCACGGCGTCCGCCGCGGGATCGCTCACCGTGCCGTCCGCCAGCGTCACCGGCTCGAGCAGCACGTTGGGCATGATGGTCTTGGGGTGGTAGCGAGATGGCTCGCGGAGCCAGCTGTAGAGCCAGGCCTGCCCGTTGGGATGCGACGCGACCTTGGCGCCGATGCGCGACAGGTTCGGGCCGTGGGTGCTCGTGGCTTCGGGGAAGTCGGCGTGCTGGTGGCAGGCGAGGCAGCCACGAACCTGCACCACCTTCCGACCGCGGTCCACGTCGGGTCGCGCGGTGATGCCCTCGTAGGGCTGCACGTAGTCGAACGGAGCGCTCGCGCCGACGAGGTAGTTGATCATCGAGCGGATCT
>RFUD01000421.1 GCA_009923125.1 Planctomycetia bacterium | reverse complement strand
AGCGAGATCGTCTTCTCCTTCTTCCGCTTCTCGTACTGGGCGATGTCCTTCTCCACCTTCGCGAACTCTCCGCTCTCCTTCACGCGCGCGGCGGAGCGGTCACGCAGCGTCCTGAGCATGTCGTCGCTCACGCGTCCGCTCGCCTTGAAGGTCGCCGCCGGTACCTTGTCGAAGGCGATCGCGTGGTGCAGGTCCCCCTCCCCGACGGGCAGGTGCGTGGTGAGGCTCGGCAACTCGACGTCGCTCTTGACGCCCTCGAGCTGCGTGCTCAGGCCGCCCGGGCGGTAGAACTGCTGCATCGTGATCTTGATCGCGCCGAGCGACGGCGCGTTCGGCAGCCGCTGGAAGAGCTGCCGCCCCAGGTCGAGGAGGCTCTGCACCGTGCCCTTGCCGTGGGTCGCCTTGTCGCCGATCACGAGGCCGCGCCGGTAGTCCTGGATGGCTCCGGCCACGATCTCGCTGGCGCTCGCGCTGAACTTGTTGGTGAGCACGACGAGCGGTCCATCCCACGACGTGCCCGGGTCGACGTCGTCGTACTGCTGCACCCGCTTGTCGGCGTCCTTGATCTGCACGACGGGGCCGGTGTCGATGAACAGGCCCGTGAGCGAGATCGACTCCGGCAGCGAGCCGCCGCCGTTGTTCCGCAGATCGAGCACGACGCAGTCGACGCCCTTCTGCTTGAACTCGTCGAGCAGCCGCTTGCAGTCGCGGGTGCTGCTCTTGTACTCGGCCTGGCCCTGTCGCGCGCCGGCCATGTCCATGTAGAAGCTCGGCAGGTTGATCACGCCGATCCGATAGGGCGAGCCGTCGGCCTTGCGGCCCTCCTCGATCACCTCGCCGCGGGCCTCGCTGTCCTTGAGCTCGATCTTGGCCCGCGTGATGTCGTAGATCTTGGGCGCGGTCTGGCCGACCGGGATCACCTTCAGCCGCACGATCGTGCCCCGCTTGCCGCGGATCAGCTTGACGACCTCGTTGAGGTTCATGTCCACGACGTCGACGACCTCCCCCTCGGCACCCTGCCCCACGCCGACCACGCGGTCCTTCTTCTGCAGCCGCCCGTCCTTGTCGGCGGCGCCGCCGGGCACCAATTCGGCCACGGTCGTGTAGCCGTCCTCCGCCTTGAGCGAGGCGCCGATGCCGTCGAGCTGCAGCCGCATCCCGATCTCGAAGTTCTCGAGTGTGCCGGGCGACATGAAGCTGGTGTGGGGGTCGAGGCTGCTGGTGAGCGACGACAGATAGGTCTCGAGCAGCTCGTCGGCGGTCATCTGGTGCATCCGCTTGGCGAAACTGCGATAGCGGCGGACGAGCTTGTCCTTCGCCTCCTCCGGGGGCGTCTTCTCCATCTTCTGCACGAGCAGGTCGTACTTGATCCGCTTCCGCCACAGGTCCTCCGCCTCGGCCTCGCTGGCGGCCCACTTCGTGTCGTCGCGGTCGATGACGATCGACTCCTGCTTCGTGAAGTCCTGCGGCGTGGCGAGCAGCCGCTCGATGAGCGGCAGCCGGGCATCGACCCGTTCCAAGAACCGGTTGTAAACCTCGTAGGCGAAGCTCACGTCGCCCCGCTTCACGAGGTCGTCGAGCGAATCCCGCTTCTGGAGGAAGGCATCCACGTCGCTCTGCAGGAAGTAGACCTTCATCGGGTCGAGCGCCTCGAGGAAGATGTCGAACCAGCGCCGGGCGATCTCGTCGTCGATCGGCCGGCGGGTGAAGTGCTCCCGCTCCAGGTAGCTCCGCACGGCGAGCGTGATCTGGCGGTCGTTCGGGCCGGGCTTGGCCGCGGGCGACTGCGCCGCCGTCGGGGGCTGGTCGGCCCGGATCGACGCCATCCCGACGAGCAGCCCGAGCGCCACGGCCGGCGCGATCCGGCGCGGCCATGCGGGGAACCGGTGGTGCGATCGCGTGCCGTTGGTCATGAATGCGTCCCTCGCAGAGGCGGCGGTCCTGATGCACTGCATTGTGACAGTTCGCGCCGTCCGTGGCGAGATGTGGTTTGCCGGGGGAATCGACGCCGCGCGCCGTTCAGAGCGCGGCGGCCACCCGCTCGACGAGCGCGGCGGCCACCTCGGGCTCGGCGCCGAGCCGCCGCACGACGACCCACTCGATCGCCGGATGACGCTCCCGGGCCGACGCCACCGCCGCGGACACCTGGTCTTCGACATGGCCACGGAACAGCAGGTGCGGCTGCACGACGACCCGCCGCACGTCCGGGCCGACGGCCGCATCGAGGGCCGCGGCCAGCGCGGGGCGGGCGGCCGC
>RFUD01000043.1 GCA_009923125.1 Planctomycetia bacterium | reverse complement strand
TGCCCCGAAGCCAAGGCCCTGCGCGAGCGGCTGCGGGCCATGGCCGCAGACCTCGTCGAATCCTGGCGGGCCGGCGGGATGCCGCCGGCGGCGCGGACCGCGGCGGGCTTGCGGCACGAGGCGGAATCGATCGCGCGGCGGGCGGGCGCCGGCGGTGAAGTCGTCGGGTGGACGATGGTCACGATCGTCTCCGAGTTTTGGCGCGAGCGGCTCTCGGCCGGTCCGGCAGGGCGCCGGCTGCTGTTGCTGCCCGATTGCCCGGCGGCCCGTGGAGCGGCCGTCGATCGCTCCGTGCCCCATGTGTGCGGACCTTCGTGTTCGATCGCGACGATCTGGACGGCCGCCCGCGAAAGCGGGTGGGTGGTGGAGTCAACCGATCGCGCGGTGCCCGCCATCGGCGCCCTGCTCACGGGGCAGTACGACGGCATTCTCGGGGTGGCGAAACTCTCGCACCTGGAGAAGGCGTTCGCCATGCTGCCCGCTTTTTCGCTGCCGATCGCGGCGGTGCCCTACGACCTCGAGCGGGCGGCCGCGGCGGGCGGATCGTGCGATGCGACGCAGGCCGCGGCGACGCTCGACGTGGAATGGGTGCTCGGCCAGCTGGGGGTTGCCGGCGGAGAAGCGGTGCCCGTCGGGGATTACCTGCCGCTGCTGCGCGAGGCCGCGGAGATGTTTACGCCAGAGTCCATGGAGCGGGTCGCGGCCGGCTGCGGCAGCCCCGATGCGTTCGGGGCGAGCGCTGTCGCGACCGGCCTGCCCTGGCCGCCGATGGATGCGACGGCCGCCATGGCGGGCGACTACCTCACCCGCGGCGGCAAGTTTCTGCGGCCGTTCATCGCCCTGGCGGCGTTCGACGCGATCGTGGCCGATCCCGCCGCGGCGGCGGTGCGGAAGACGGCGGCGCCCCGCGAGGCGGTGAAGGCTTCGGCCGTGGCCATCGAGATTTTTCACAAGGCTTCGCTGATCCACGACGACATCGAGGATGGCGACGAAATGCGGTATGGCCGCCCGACGCTGCACCGGGAGCGGGGCGTGCCGGCGGCGATCAACGCGGGCGATTATCTCCTCGGGCTGGGCTACCGCATCGTCGCGGGACTGCCGGGCGTGGACGCCGCGATGCAGCGCGACCTCGTAGCCATTCTCGCCGACGCCCATGTGCGCTTGGCCCGCGGCCAGGGGGCCGAGTTGTGGTGGCGCGATGCCGCCGACAAGCGTCTCTCGCCGGCCGAAGCACTCGAGATATACGGACTCAAGACGTCGCCGGCCTTCGAGGCCGCACTGGCGATGGGGGTCAGGCTGACCGGACTGCAACCGGCGGACGCCGGCGAGGTGGCTCGGTACGCGCTCCACGTGGGAACGGGATTTCAGGTGCTCAACGACCTCAAGGACTGGTGTGGCGACCTGGAGAACGACCGCCGGGCGGCGGGTGATCTTCTCGGCGGCCGGCCGACGGTGATGTGGGCGCTCGCCCTCGAGCGGTTGCCGGAGGACGACGTGGCACGTCTGGCGACGGTGTCGCGTGATGCGGCGGCGGCTTCCGGCCCGGCCGACATCGCCGCGGCGATCGCGACGGCCAGGACGCTCTACGAGCAGGCCGGCGTCTTCGAACGAGCGGCCGCGATCGTGGCCGAAGAGCGTCGCCTGGCTGCGGCGGCGGCTGCCACGTGCCGCTCCGGCCGCCTCCGCGAGGTGCTCGAATTCCTGCTCGATCTGGCCGTGCCCGAGCACGCCGCGGCCAACCTGTGCGGTCCGGTCAAGACGGTTTCGGCTGTCGCGGGCGGTTGAGCTTCGCATGGCGCCGCCGATCGAAACCGGTGCGGACAGCGTTTCCCGGGCGGTCCGTCTCGTGCGGCTGTTTCATCGCGACCCCGACGCGTTCGCCAGATTCGTGGCGGTCGAGGCGACGGCCGTTCCGCAGCCGTTTCGTGGGCTGCTCGATCACGCGAGCCACATGACCGTGGCGATGGAGCGGCTCTACGGCGGCCCGGTCGATGTCGTCGTGAAGGGTGTCTGCGTGGACGACGTCGGTGCGGCCGACGGCCGAGAGTGGTACGAACGGGAGATCCTGCTGCGTTCGCCGGCGGGAAATGTCGTGCAACACGGGATCGTGCGGCTCGACCTCGCCCGTGTGTCGCCCTCCGTCACAGCCGACATTCGTGCTGGAAAGCGGCCGCTCGGCCGCATTCTCATCGAGGCCGGAATGCTGTTGGACGTCCAGCGCGTGGCCCTCGTGCGTGTGGATGTCGGCCCGGAGTTTCGGGCGCTCGTGGGGGATGACGCAGTTACGGCGGCATCGCCGGGCCACACGTTTGGGCGAGTGGCGGAGATCGCGCTCGATGGCGTACGGGCGGTCGAGTTGCTCGAGGTCGTCGTTCCAGGGCCTTTGCCGAAAGTGTTGCCGTAAAGGCGTTTGCGGCGAGCGAGGCGATATTGACTCACTGCGCAAGATGGCTGTAGAGTTGAGCATCGGGCAAGGATGGCAAGCAGGGCAGCGGTGGATCGGGAGCTGGATGCTCCGGACGCTTCCCCCCCGAAAACTGGTTCCTGTCGGTCGGCAACAAGGCAACAAGGAGGCCTGGAATGCAAAAGACGGTGTATACGACTGGCGAAGCCGCCAAGATCTGCAAGGTGAGTCAGCAGACGATCATCCGCTGCTTCGACTCCGGACAGCTGAAGGGATTCAGGGTTCCGGGTAGCCGATTCCGGCGGATTCCGCGGGACCAGCTGTTCCTGTTCATGCGGGACAACGGCATCCCGACCGACGCCCTGGAGAGCGGTCGGCGCAAGATCCTCGTGGTGGACGACGATCAGGATCTCGTCGAGCTCATCACCGACGTCCTCGAGCGGGATGGCCGGTTCGAGACGCGGAGCGTCAACAATGGCTTCGACGCCGGGATGATGGTCAAGGACTACCGCCCCGACCTGATCGTACTCGACGTCATGCTGCCCGACATCAACGGCAAGGAAGTATGCCAGCGTGTCCGCAGCGACTCCACGATGGACGAGGTGAAGATCATCTGCATCTCGGGCATGTGCGAGCCCGACAAGATCGAGGATCTCAAGGCGTCCGGCGCCAACGAGTTCCTGCAAAAGCCGTTCGAGGCCGAAGTGCTGGTCGATCGGATCTGCGGGCTGCTCGACATCGAGTCGGTGGCGGCCGGTTCCTGAACGACGCCCGTCGCGCAGGACATTCAGCGGCTTGCGGAGAGTGAGCGGTGTCTCAGGATTCCGGAGCATGGCTGATCGTCCGGTCGTCGATGGCCGCGTCGGAGTCTGCTGATATCGTCGCGTTGCCGGTCCCTCGCCAGGCCTGTCTCGGTCTGGCGAGGGCCGTGCTCGCGGAGAGTTCCGACCCGGGCCGCTGGCGGGCCCTGTGTGGTGGCGACGAAGTGGTGTCGGCGTGGTTGGCGGTCAACGCCAGGGCCGACGGCCCTGCTTACTTTCGGTCGAGCGGCCCTTGGCCGGGCGCTTCGGCCACGCTCCTGACACGGTTGTCGAAAGACCTCGTCGTGGGAAATCCGCCGCCGGGGGCCGGGGCTCGCGTCCGGGCCGTCGAGCCGTCTCAGGAGGCGATGCTGCTCGTGGAGGCCGTGGAACGCATGCTCGCGCATGCCCGGGTCAACGCCGACATCGACAGGGCGATCGAGGTCGCCAGGCTGGAGGCGGCCCGGGAACTGGCATACGGTGCCGGGCACGAGATCAACAATCCGCTCGCCAACATCGCCACCCGCGCCCAATCGCTGCTGCTCGAGGAGCGCGACGCGGAACGTCGCCGTCGGTTGGCGACGATCGTCGATCAGGCGTTTCGGGCCCGGGACATGATCGGCGGGCTGATGCTCTTCGCGCGGCCGCCGAGGCCCGCCGCCGAGACGTTGGACGTGGGCGACCTGCTGCGCGCGGTGGCCGACGCGGTCGAGCCCGTCGCCGCCGCGAAGGAGGTGACGATCGCGGTGACGTCGCCCGCCCGGCCGCTCGAGGTGGTCGTGGATCGCGGGCAGGTCGAGGAGGCGCTGCGGGCCATCGTGACCAACGCCATCGAGGCGTCGGCCGTCGGGGGACAGGGGACGCTCGCCGCACGCGTCCGCGGGGATGGAGACCCGTGGTGTGAGGTCGTGGTGTCCGACCATGGGAGCGGTATGGACGAGGCGACTGTTCGTCGGGCGTTCGATCCGTTCTTCAGTGGACGGGAAGCGGGCCGCGGTGCGGGTCTCGGGCTCTCGAAGGCGTGGCGATTCATCGAGGCCAGTGGCGGCAGCGTAGTCATCCAGTCGCGACCCGGTGCCGGCACCACGGTCACGGTCACGTTGCCGACAGCGTCGGCCGTCAGGGTTTCTCCAGTCTTCCCCGCCTGACACGGCAGCCGATTTCTCCCCGGCCGGGCTTGTCGGTGTTTCCGGCTTTCTCTATCCTCCGCCCACGTTGGTATTCGGGTCCATGGTTGGAGCCCGTGAGTTTGGAGCATGGATGCCTTATGAGTCACGATGCTTCGTCTGCCGTCGGGCAGACGTTCGCCCCCGCTTGGGGGCCGGCCGACGACGTCGCCGCTCCGCCCGGCTCTCTCTCTTCTCAGGGTGTCGTGCGTGCCACGGTCGCCGATGCACGGTCGCGAGCTGCGGTGTTGCGGGACGTTCTCGGCTTTCCGGAGCCGGTGGAAACGCGATCGGCGACCGGCCGGGACTGGGAAACGGCCGTGGATGCAGCCGCCAGGACCGCCGGATGGCTGCGCGAAAGACAGGCCATCGACGGCCACTGGCGCGGGCCGCTCGAGGGCGACACCATCCTCGAGAGTGAATATCTGTTGATCCTCGCGTGGGCCGGGCGGATGTCCGACCCGCATGCCCCCGGGGCGTGCCGTCGCATCCTGGCCGAGCAGTTGTCGGGCGGCGGGTGGGCGATTCACCCGGGTGGCCCGGTGGACGTCAGCGCGAGCGTGAAGGCGTATCTCGCGCTCAAGATCTTCGGTCACGATCCGGAGAGTGAACCGCTCGTGAGGGCCCGGGCGGCGATCGCCGCGGCCGGCGGGCCGTGGGCCGTCAACAGTTTCACGAAGTTTTACCTCGCGCTTTTGGGGCAGGTGCCCTACTCCGCGTGTCCGGCGGTGCCGCCGGAAATGGTGCTCCTGCCGAGCTGGTTTCCGATCAATCTCGATCGCGTGTCGGCATGGTCGCGCACGATGATCGTGCCGCTGTCGCTGATGTGGGCGTTCAAGCCGGTGCGCG
Organism: Planctomycetia bacterium; assembly: GCA_009923125.1. Lineage (GTDB taxonomy): Bacteria > Planctomycetota > Planctomycetia > Pirellulales > UBA1268 > RGVT01. Next base: position 5,650 of record RFUD01000043.1, on the reverse strand, counting down.
CGATCCCCGCCGATCGCGGCATCGCCGAGCTGTTCGCCGCGACCGATCGCCGGCCGACTCCGCCCGCAGGACAGCGCGACGGATGGGCGATCTTCTTCCGCGGCATCGACCGCGTCATCAAGGCGCTCGACGCGCTCGGTGTCCGGCCGCTGCGCAGCCGGGCGGTCATGGCATGCCGCCGGTGGATGCTCGAGCGGTTCGCCGACAGCGACGGCCTGGGGGCCATCTTTCCTCCGATCGTGTGGAGCATCGTGGCGCTGCGATCGATGGGCTGCGACGACGAGTCGCCGGAGGTGCAGGAGTGCTGGCGGCAGCTCGAGCGGCTCGTCGAGCCCCAGCCCGACGGCACGACGCGGCTGGAGCCCTGCCGGTCGCCGGTGTGGGATACGGCGATCAGCCTGCGGGCGCTCGCCGACTCGGTCGCCGCGGGCGCCGCGGAGCCTGGGGCCGCCGGGCATGCGGTGCGGCTGGCCGAGGCGGTGGACTGGCTGCTCGACCGCGAGGTGCGCGTGCCCGGCGACTGGGTGCAGTCCGCCGGCGAGGCGACGCCGTCCGGGTGGTGCTTTCAGTACGCGAATCGTTTTTATCCCGACGTGGACGACACGGCGATGGTGCTGATCGCCCTGGCCACGTGGCGAGAGTCGCTCGGGGCCGCGGAAGCGGCGACGCCGGCCGGCCGGGCACGGCTAACGCGGATCGCGGCGGCCGTGTCGCGCGCGGTGCCCTGGCTCGAGGCGATGCAGAATCGTGACGGCGGCTGGGGGGCGTTCGACCGCGACAACGACTGTGAACTCCTCTGCAAGGTGCCGTTCGCGGACCACAATGCCATGATCGATCCCAGCTCCCCCGACCTCGCGGGGCGGGTGCTGGAGGCGTTCGGCAAATTGGGATTGAGGACCGGGCATCCCGCGGTCGATCGCGGCATCGAGTACCTGCGGGGCCGGCAGAGGCCCGATGGCGCGTGGTTCGGCCGGTGGGGCGTGAACTATGTGTATGGCACGTGGCAGGCCATCGAGGGGCTGCGGGCGGTCGGGCTCGGGATGGACGATCCCGCCGTGGCGTGCGGCGCCGATTGGCTCGCCAGCCGGCAGCAGCCGTGCGGCGGCTGGGGCGAGACCTGCGAAAGTTACGCCGACGAGAGTCTCGCCGGAGTGGGGCCGCCGACGGCGTCGCAGACCGCATGGGCCGTGGCGGGCCTCGTGGCTGCCGGGCGGGCCTCGTCGCGCGAGGCGCGGCGCGGTGTGCGGTGGCTCGTGGAGCGGCAGACCGACGACGGTGCCTGGGAGGAACGCGAGTTCACCGGCACCGGATTTCCGAAGGTGTTCTACCTGCGGTACCACTTCTACCCGATCTATTTTCCGCTCATGGCCCTGGCTCGTTGGAGCCTCGAGCAACGCGCGGGGGACGTCCAGAAGATCATCCGGGAGCGTGTCGCATGAGCGTGCCGGTCGGGCAGATGATGTCGGTGCTTCGGCACGTGATGATCCAGCGGCTGCGCGGCAATCGCCGGTATCCGCTCGTGCTCATGCTCGAGCCGCTGTTTCGCTGCAACCTCGCCTGCGGCGGCTGTGGCAAGATCCAGCATCCGACCGATGTGCTGCGGTCGCACCTCACGCCCGAGCAGTGCTTCGCGGCCGTGGACGAATGCGATGCCCCGATCGTGTCGATCCCGGGCGGCGAACCGCTGCTGCACCCGCAGATCGAGCAGATCGTGGCGGGAATCGTGGCACGCAAGAAGTATCTCTACCTGTGCACCAACGCGATCAAGCTCGAGGAGATGCTGCCGCACTTCACCCCCTCTCCGTACCTCGCGTTTTCGGTGCATCTCGACGGGCCGCGCGAGGAGCACGACCATGCGGTCTGTCGCGAGGGCGTGTTCGACATGGCCGTGTCGGCGATCCGGGCAGCCCGCAAGGCCGGGTTTCGCGTCACCACCAACTCCACGCTCTTCACCGACGCCGATCCGGCACGCTATCGGCGGTTCTTCGACGAGGTGATGGCGCTCGGCGTCGAGGGGATGATGATCTCGCCGGGCTATTCCTATTCCAAGGCACCCGATCAGGAGCACTTCCTGCGCCGGCAGCGGAGCCAGTCGCTGTTCCAACGGATCCTCGCGGATGCTCCGGCCCGCTGGAAGTTCAACCAGTCGCCCGTGTTTCTCGAGTTTCTCAAGGGCGCCTGGGATCTCGAGTGCCGCCCATGGGGCACGCCGACCTACAACCTCTTCGGCTGGCAGAAGCCCTGCTACCTGCTCGACGAGGGCTACACGAAGACCTTCGCGGAACTGATGGAAGAGACCGACTGGGATGCGTATGGCCGGGCGAGCGGCAACGCGAAGTGTCAGGACTGCATGGTGCACTGCGGCTACGAGCCGGCTGCCGTCGAGGCCACCTTCGGCTCGCTGGGCGGCCTGTTGGCGACGGCGAGGCTCGTGCTCTTCGGGCCGCCGCGGCGGAAACCTGTGGACGCGCCGCTGCCATCCCCTGCCCCGGCCCTGCGGCTGCAGTCGAACGGTCTTCCCGCCCTGCCGGTCATCGACCGCGTCGCGTAGCGACGTTCAATGCCGGGCCACGTTGGTGGCTTCAAGCGCGGCGCCCCGGGCGCCGGCGGTGTCGCCGTTGGGAATCACGTGCAGGCGGATGCCTGCCTGCTCGGCCCGCTGCGGCGGCATGCCTGCGCGAACCTCGTCGAGGAACCAGCGTTGAAACTCCGACGAGGCCTCGATCGCACCGCCGCCGACGATGAGCGCGTCCGGGTCGAAGACGTTGATCATTTCGTCGAAGAACAGCCCGAGTGCCCGTGCCTGCACCTGGAAGATGGTGCGGCAGAGCGGGTCGCCACCGACGGCGAGGCCGCGCACCTGCTTTGCGGCCTCGGCAGCCTCGAGGGCGGCGAGCGGGTGGCCGGGATGCTTGGCCAGGAAAAATGGCAGGAGCGTGCGGCGGATGGCCGTCAACGAGCAGAGCGATTCGAGATCGCCGGTACGGCCGCAATTGCACTGCGGCACGAGGCCCTCGATGCCTGGAATCGCCTGCCACGGAATGAGCACATGCCCCAATTCGCCGCCGAAGCCATTGCGGCCCGTGACGACCCGCCCCTCGACGATGGCGCCGCCACCCAGCCCCGTGCCGATGATCGCCGACACGCTCGTGGCCCGGTTGTCGGAACCGAACAGCGACACGTGCCCCCAGAGCGCGGCGGCGTTGCCGTCGTTGAGATACACCACGGGCCTGCCGAGCCGCTGTTCGACGGCGCCGCGGATGTCGAAGCCGGACCAGGCGGGATGGACGAAGTTCGTCGAGCCACGGCTGCTCAACACTCCGGCCGCAGTCGCCGGCCCCGGCGTGTCGAGCCCGACGGCGACGACCCGGGCGAGGTCCACTCCGGCATGACTCGCCGCCAGCGCCAGCCCATCAACGATCTGGGCGAGGCACACGTCCGGGCCGTCGACGCTGCGTGCAGGGTGCTCGCACAGGCCGTCGATACGGAAGTGCCCGGCCTCGTCGAGAAACGTGTAGTTGATCGCCGTCCCGCCGAGATCGATCCCTGCGACCAGTCGCATCGCCATCATGAAACACCCCTGAGAGCCATCAAGACGGGCCGGATGCGGCACGCTCGAGCAGACCTTTGCGGACGCGGTTCGTGATCGCGTGCAGACCCCGGGCCCGCATCATGCCGAGCACGTCGGCAAGCCCCATGCGCTCGAGCACGTCGTCGCCGAGGGCCGCAGCCTCCGCCAGCGGCCTGCCGGCAACCGCCTCGGCGAGGATCGCCACGAAGCCCTTGACCGTGGGCGCCTCGGGCGCGACCTCGGCGACAAGCCGCGCGGCGCCATCGTCGGCTTCCATCCAGAGAAACACCGGCGTCTGGCATTCATGAACGCGGCGATCCTCGGCCTGCTTGCGGGCCTCGTACTCGGGCGTGAGCGGCGGCAGCCCCTTCGCGAAATCGACGAGCAGTTCCAACTTTTCACGCCCGTCGAGGTCCGCAAACTCTGCGATGATCGCGTCGAGGCGTTCTTGCACGCTGGGCATGGGGGCGGCAGGCCTAGGCGGAGACGGCCTTGAAGTGCCCGGGCTCGGCCCCCTTCGCGATCGGCACGCGAACGCAGTTGCCCCACTCGAGCCACGAGCCGTCGTAGTTCTTCACGTTGCCGAAGCCGAGCAGATAGGTGAGCACGAACCACGTCAGGCTCGATCGCTCACCGATCCGACAATAGGCGATCGTGGGCGACCGCCGCTTCATCTTCAGCTCCTTGATGTAGAGCTTCTCGAGATCCTTCACCGACTTGAACGTGCCGTCATCGTTGCAGTTCATCGGCCAGGGCACGTTGACGGCCCCGGGCACATGGCCCCCGCGGCAGGCGCCTTCGTTCGGATAGTCGGGCATGTGCATCCGCTCGCCGCGGTATTCCTCGGGGCTGCGGACGTCGAGCAGTTGCTTGCCGGCTTTGCAGTGCTTGAGCACTTCGTCGCGGAGGGCGCGGATCGAGCCGTCCTGCTCGGAGGCCGTGTAGTGGGCATGGGGGTGGCTCACGCGGTCGCTCGACCACGGGCGGCCGTCGAGTTCCCAGCGCTTGCGGCCGCCATTCATGATCCGGCAGTCTTTGTGGCCGTAGAGCTTGAACACCCAGAAGGCGTAGCAGGCCCACCAGTTGCTCTTGTCGCCGTAGAAGACGACTGTCGTGTCATTCGAAATGCCCCTCTCGGCACAGAGCTTTTCGAAGGCCGCCTTGTCGATGTAGTCGCGGCAGAGGGCGTCCTGGAGGTCGGTGATCCAGTCGATCTCCACCGCCCCGGGAATGTGGCCCTGCACGTAGAGCGCCCGATCCGGATCGTGCAAATGTCCGGCCACCCATTCGGTGGAAACCAGCACATCGGGATGGGCGTACTCAGCCATGGAGAGCGGCTCCTGTATACTCGTCTCACGCGTCGCGTTCAGCGGAATCGTAGACAACGCCGGCATCCCGTGCAACGAGGTGCCGCGGCATCCGATGCGGGATCGCTTCCCGCGTTCGCCCGCTCGACGGACGCGTGTTCCTGTTTCGCGCACGGAGTGCAAGAGATCACATGGGCCCGGCCTTCATCTATCAGATCACCGAACTCAACAAGAAGTTCGGGCAGCGCGAGCTGCTCAAGAACATCAACCTCGCGTTCTATCCCGGCGCGAAGATCGGCCTGCTCGGCCGAAACGGCGCCGGCAAGAGCACGCTCATGAAGATCATGGCGGGCATCGACAAGGAGTACGACGGCGAAGCCCGCCTCGCCGACGGCTACACCGTGGGGTATCTGGAGCAGGAGCCGAAGCTCGACCCGCAGAAGACGGTGTTCGAAAACGTGATGGACGCGGTGGATCATTCCCGGGCCGTGCTGCGCCGCTTCGAGGAGATCAATGCGAAGCTCGGAGAGCCGCTCGACGACAAGGAGATGGAGAAGCTGCTCGCGGAGCAGGCGACCGTGCAGGACGAGATCGATGCCAAGAACCTCTGGGATCTCGATCGGCAGGTGGAGATCGCGATGGATGCGATGAACCTGCCGCCGGCCGATTGGGCCGTCACGAATCTCTCCGGCGGCGAGCGGCGGCGCGTGGCACTCTGCAAGCTGCTCCTCGAGAAGCCAGATCTTCTGCTCCTCGACGAGCCGACGAATCA
>RFUD01000420.1 GCA_009923125.1 Planctomycetia bacterium | reverse complement strand
GCCAATGCCCCATCGCCGGACGTTCGCGGTGGCCATCGTGGCCACCGCTCTCTGCCTGTCCGCTGCGCTTCGCCATCCTGGCTGCGCTTGCTCCCAGAGCCCGGCCCCGGGGCACCGGCAGCCCCTCGCTGAGTTCGCCACCGTGCAGTCGGCACGACGGGGGAGGCGAGGGGTCACCCCGACCGTCGAGCCGGCGTACGCAGACAAGCGGAGCCAGGATGGCGAAGCGAAGTCGGAGTCGAGTGAGTGAAGCCCAGGATGGGCGCAACGAACGTCCGGCGAGACGGTACGGGGTGACCCCGAGCCGGATTGGGCGCGTTGAGGGAAGGCATGACAGGCTGGAGCCTGTCGTACGGCAAGCGAGACGCTTGCCCCACAGGACGGCAAGTGCCGTGCCGAACACGATTGGGTGAACCGCCCCTGCCGCCGATGCGTAGAACAGGGCCCGCACTCAGGAGCGACCAGGCATGGCGCGTGGCGACAGGATCGGCGTCGAGCGGCGGTTTCTCGGATCGCTCGTCGCGTATCGGCACATCGGCATCGACCTCGGCGACGGCACGGTCGTGCACGCGCGGCCCGACGATTTCAGGCGGCCGTTCGGGGGCGGCCGGGTGGTGCGCACGTCGCTCGAGGAGTTTGCCGGTGGCGGCGAAGTGCTGGCCGTCACCCAGCCGCCCGCCGTGCATGCCCCCGAGGATGTCGCCCGCCGGGCGGAGGCCTGCGTCGGCCGCGAAGGCTACTGCCCGGTGGTCGCCAACTGCGAGCACTTCGCCACCTGGTGCGCCACCGGACGGCATCGCAGCCGCCAGGTCGAGGTGGCCGTCGCACTCGCGGCCGCGGCCGTGGTGTGGGTGGCCGGCACGATGACCCGCGCCTCACTCGGCCGCGGGCGGTCTGCGTCCGCCTAGGCCGTTCCCCCCCGTGCCGGCAGGCGTCGCGTCAGGTCGCGGCGACGGCCCCCATCGGGCATCGTCACTCGTAGTCGGACAACCGGCCTCGATACCAGGTCATCCGCAGCGCGTTCACGACCGCGACGACGTCGATCGCCTCCTGGAGCAGGGCGCCCGCGGCCGGCGGCAGAAATCCGCCCGCGGCAAAACCCATCCCCACGAGGCTCGCGGCCATGCCGCCGACGGCGCTCTGCAGCGCGATCGACCGCATCCGCCGGCCGATGTGGAACAGTTCGTCCACCCGTTCGAGCGCCGAGTCCATGACCACGGCCCCGGCCGCCTCGCTGGTGACGTCGCTCGCGGCGCCCATGGCGATTCCGACGGTCGCAGCCGCGAGGGCGGGGGCGTCGTTGATGCCGTCCCCCACGAACACGGTCGGCGCTTCCTTCGTCGCCTGCTCGACGATCGCGAGTTTGCCCTCGGGCTGGATGCCCGCGTGAACCTCGCGGATGCCCACGATGTCGGCCAGCCACCGCACCTCGGTCTCGCGGTCGCCGGAGACGAGCATCACCCGCGAGAGCCCGTGGGCCGGCTGCAGATGGCTCACGAACGTGGCTCCGTCGGCCCGCGGCGTGTCGCGAAACCGCAACAGGCCCGCGGTCGTCCCGTCCACCACGACCACACACTCCAGACCGCCGGCCTGAGGGGGCAGTTTTTCCTCGCCCGACGGATCGACCAGCGGAAGCTTCTGGCGGCTCGTGATGGCGACGGTCTGCGGCGCGCTCGCGCCGTTGAGTCGCTTCACGCGGCCGGTGAGCCCCTGCCCGGGTCGTTCCGCAAGCTCCTCCACCTCCAGCAACCGCACGCCCCGCTCCGCGGCCGCCTCGACCACGGCCGCCGCGAGGGGATGCTTGGAGTACGTCTCGAGGCTCGCGGCGAGGGCGAGCAGGTCCGTCTCGCTCCACCGGTCGCAGGGGGACACGTCGGTGAGCTTCGGCGCGCCGTACGTGAGCGTGCCGGTCTTGTCGAAGATCGCCGTCCGGCAGGTGTCGAGCCGCTCGAGGATCGACGGGTCGCGGATCACGATGCCCCGCTTCGCCGCCAGCGAGACCGCGCCGATGATGGCCACCGGAATCGCGATCAACAGCGGGCACGGGGTGGCGACGACGAGCACGGCGAGAAACCGCGTGGCGTCGCCGCTCATGAACCACGCCCCCGCGGCGATCGCCACGGCCAGCGGCGTGTAGAACGCCCCGAGCGAGTCGGCGAGTCGCCGCAGCGGCGGTCGGCGCTCCTCGCTCGTCCTCAGCACCTCCATGATCTTCGCGTAGCGGCTGTCACCGGCGACCCGTTCCGTCCGCACCTCGAGCGCCGCCTGG
>RFUD01000419.1 GCA_009923125.1 Planctomycetia bacterium | reverse complement strand
GATCCGCGGGCGGTCGCACAAGATCCGCGCAACCTGCTCCTGCACCACGCGACGCTCCGCAGGCTCGAGGCCGAGGCGATCCGCGACAAGATCCTCGCCGTGTCGGGCCGGCTGGACCGCACGGTCGGGGGCCCGGGCGTGGAGGTGTTCATCACGCCGTTCCATGACGGTCGCGGCAAGCCCGGGAGCGGGCCGCTCGACGGCGCCGGACGCCGCAGCATCTACACGCGGATCCGCCGCAACTTCCTGCCGAGCTTCCTGCTGGCCTTCGACATGCCGGTGCCGTTTCAGGCGATGGGACGGCGGAACGTCACCAACGTGCCCGCCCAGGCACTCGCGCTCATGAACGACCCGTTCGTGACGGCGCAGGCGACGGAGTGGGCCAAGAAAACGCTGCGGGACGAGTCGCTCGCTCCGGAGGCCCGCATCGACACGATGTATCGGGAGGCGTTCGCCCGCGAACCGACCGCCGACGAACGGGCGGCCGCGGTCGCATTTCTCGCGGCACAGGCCGGGCAGCACGGCGTGTCGCTGGCCGATCGGCCGCGGGACGAGGCCACCTGGGCCGACCTCGCGCACGCCCTGATCAACACCAAGGAATTCATCTTCGTGCCATGAGACCGCCGTCACACCATTGCGGACGCTTCCGGCCCGCGGTCCTGTCGCGACGGGAGATGCTGCAAAGCGGCAGCTGCGGCTTCGGCGCCGTGGCGGCGGCGGCACTCCTGGCCCGCGGTGCGGCCCGTGCGGCATCGCACGGAGTGCTGCCGGCGGTCCACCATCCGGGCAGGGCGACGAGCGTGATCTTCCTCTACATGGACGGCGGCGTGTCGCAGGTGGACAGCTTCGATCCCAAGCCGGCGCTCGAGCGGCATGCCGGCAAGGATCCGCACGCGATCTTCAAGGTCGACGCCACGCAGTTCAACAACATCGGCACGGTGCTGCCCAGCCCGTGGAAGTTCCGGCCGTACGGCGCGAGCGGCATTCCGGTGAGCGACCTGTTTCCACATCTGGGATCGGTCGTGGACGAACTGGCGATCATCCGCTCGATGACGAGCGAGTTTCCCGAGCACACCAACGCCAACTACTTCCTCCACACCGGCTCCGGCCTGCAGGGCCGGCCCAGCATGGGGGCGTGGACGACCTACGGCCTGGGCAGCGAAAACGACGAACTCCCCGGCTACATGGTGCTCAACGGCGGCCTGATTCCGCCGGGCGGCCTCGACAACTTCACCAACGGCTTCCTGCCGGCGACCTACCAGGGATCGATCATCAAGCCGAACGCCGCGGGACTGGCGAACGTGCAGCCCCGGGAAAAGTCGGCGCGGCAGCAGCTGGCGAAACTCGATCTCGCCCGCCGGCTCGACAGGGACTTCGCGGAGCGGGTCGCCGCGGGCGGCGGCACGCCCGACCCGCTCGAGAGCGCGATCGCGAACCAGGAACTCGCCTACCGGATGCAGACGGCGGTGCCCGATCTGCTCGACCTGGCGGGCGAGTCGGCGGAGACGAAACGGGCCTACGGGCTCGAGGCCGAGTACAAGCCGACGCAGATCTTCGGCACCGAGTGCCTGCTGGCGCGGCGGATGGTGGAGCGGGGCGTGCGGTTCGTGGAGCTGACCTGCCCGGTGGTCGGCGGCGACCGCTGGGACCAGCATGGCAACCTCAAGCAGGGCCACGAGAACAATGCCCGGGCCGTCGATCAGCCGATCGCGGCCCTGATCCGGGACCTCAAGGACCGCGGGATGCTCGACTCCACGCTCGTCGTCTGGAGCGGCGAGTTCGGGCGGACGCCGTTCGCGCAAGGCCGCGACGGCCGCGACCACAACCCGCAGGCCTTCTCGATGTGGATGGCCGGAGGCGGCGTGCAGGGGGGCACCGTCACCGGCACGACCGACGAGTTCGGCTACCGGGTGGTGGAGAAGAAGTACGTGATCCACGACCTCCACGCCACGATGCTGCACCTCCTGGGCATCGACCACACGCGGCTCACCTACCGCTTCAGCGGCAGGGACATGCGGCTCACCGACGTCCACGGCGAGGTGATCCGCGACGTCCTCGCGGAGCCGGTCCCGGCCGCCGTCAGCCGGCGTTCTTCATCGACAGGCTCTTGAGCGTCAGCACCGAGCCGACCGACATGAGCGCCAGCCCCAGCCAGCGGGGCGGGGTCACCACCTTGCGGGACGGGATGTTCTGCCAGAGCGGGGCCGCCTGGGAGGCCCCCTTGTCGCCGAGTTGGGCCGCGATGAAGTGGCTCGACCGCTCGCTGAGCGTGAACGAC
>RFUD01000418.1 GCA_009923125.1 Planctomycetia bacterium | reverse complement strand
GTCGATCTGGGCGACGAGATAGCGACTCACGGCGCGGGCGATCCGGCCCATCAGGTCGTGCCAGGCCGACTCGTGCCGGTACATCAGCGACTTGGTGTGCAGCCAGGCCCGGCTCGTGCCCCCCTCGATGCAGTAGCCGGCCAGCGTGAACGGCGCCCCGGCGAACCCGATCACCGGCAGCGCGTCGTCGAGTCCGGCGCGGGTGGCACGCACCACCTCCATCACGTACTCCAGCGCGTCGAGCCGCTCCAGTTCGCGAAGCCTGGCGACGTCGGCCGGTTCCCGCAGGGGGTTGTGGATGACCGGTCCCTCTCCCGCGGCGAACTCGAGGTCCATCCCCATCGGCTCGAGGATCGGGAGCAGGTCGCTGAAGATGATCGCGGCATCGACGCCGAGCCGGGAGACGGTCGCGATCATGACCTCCGCCGAGAGCCCCGGATTCTTGCAGAGTTCGAGAAACCCCACCTTCTCGCGCACCGCCCGGTACTCCGGCAGGTAGCGGCCCGCCTGCCGCATCAGCCATACGGGCGTGCGTTCGACCGGTTCCCGCCGGCAGGCCCGCATCATCAGCGATCGTTGGCGTCGTTCCGCGGGCGTCGCGGCGGTCTCGGTCACGAGGCTGGCGGGGGCATCGGGCATTCCCGCCAGTATACCTCTGGGCCCCGCCTCCGGGCCGCGCGTGGTCGGCCGGCCCCTCCACCGCCGCCGAACGGAACTACAATGGCGACGTGGTGTGCCAGTGTCTTCGGCACACGCGGACGCGTCATGTGCGGCGCGTGCGGCACGACGCCGGACCGAACCAGATGACCGCCTTCCTCTCCGGCATATCCGTCGTCTGCTTCGCGGCCAGCTATCTGGTGGCCCTCGGATGTGAGGCATCGCGGCCGCTGTTCCGGTCGGGCGTGCGTGGTGCGGTGCTCGTGGGGTTCGCGGCGGCGGGCTTCTTCGCCCACACGCTGTTCCTGGTGTGGCGGGCCGCCACCGAGCGGGCGGTGCCGTTGTCGAGCGCGTTCGACTGGTATCTGCTCGCCGCCTGGCTGCTCGCGGGCGGGTACCTGTGGCTCATGCGCTCCAACCCGCGGACGCAGGTCGGCCTGTTCCTGCTGCCGGTCGTGCTCGGCCTGATCGGAGCGGCGCAGTTGTCGAGCCGCGCCCCGTTTCCGCAGTCCCCTGCGACCCAGGTGTGGGGGGTGATTCACGGCTCGTTCAACCTCGCCGCGAGCGTCGCCGTCGCCGGCGGAGCGGTGGCCGGGCTGATGTGGCTGATCCAGGCCGCGCGTCTGGCCAGGAAGCTGGCCCCGACGCAGGGCCTGCGACTGCCGAGCCTCGAACTGCTCGCGACCACCAGCCGGCGGGCCGCGCAGGTCGCGGCCTGGACGGCCAGCGCGGGATTCGCCTCGGGGCTCGTCCTGAATGCCGTGAACCGGCGACGCGGACTGCTCGAGACGGTGCCCTGGGACGATCCGGTCGTGCTGCGCATGGGCCTGCTCGTGGCGTGGCTCGTCGTCGCCGCGGTCGTCGCGCGATCGCTGGCCCGCCGGCCCGACGCCGCGCGCACGATCGCCTGGCTGTCGCTCGTCAGCTTCCTGGTGCTCACCGGGTCGATCCTCTGGGGTGTGCTCGGCCCCACGCGGCACGGCGTGCCTCCCGGGCCCGTGAGCGTCCGCGAGGCCGCACCATGACGCTCGCCTTCGTGGGAGGCACGCATCGCACGGTGCCGCTCGCGCTCCGCGAGCGACTCGCGTTCTCGGCCGACCAGGCGGCCGAAGCGCTCGAGCGGTTCCGCATCCGCTTTCCCGGCCGCGAGGCGGTGCTCCTCTCGACCTGCAATCGAGTCGAGCTCTACGCGGCGGGCGAGGAGGCGGCCACGCCGCCACCGACGGAGCAACTCGTGTCATTTCTGGCGGAGTGTCGCGGCATCGACGCATCCCTCCTCGCGCCGGTGCTGGCCCGGGAGAGCGACGAGGCGGTCGTGCGGCATCTGTTCAGCGTGGCCTCCGGACTCGACAGCATGGTCCTCGGCGAGCCGCAGATCGTGGCGCAGGTGAAACAGGCATGGGCGCTGGCACAACGGACCGAGACCATCGGTCCGCTCACCGGCGGCATGTTCCAGGCGGCGCTCCGCACCGCCAAGCGCGTGGCGAGCGAGACGGCCCTCGGAAGGGAACGGCTGTCGATCCCGAGCGTCGCCGTCGCCGACTTCGCCCGGGGCGTCTTCGAGACCTTCGACGACAAGCGGGTGCTTGTGATCGGGGCCGGCAAGATGGCCCACGAGACGCT
>RFUD01000417.1 GCA_009923125.1 Planctomycetia bacterium | reverse complement strand
GGAGAACAGGTCGAGCGACTGCGGCACCGGCGGCGTCATCACGCAGCCCCGGGCGACGAGAACCTCACCGCCGTCGAGCGTGAGCCGCACGCCGTCGTGCTCCGCCGCCACCGCCGTCACCCGGGTGTCCGTCCGCAACGGCACGCCACCGGCACGCAACTCCGCGGCGAGGTGTTTCGGCAGATCGGTCATCGCCTGCGCGCCCCTCCAGCGTGGGTGACCATCGGCCGCCGCCGCCACGCGACCATCGACCGTCGCGGCCCGGGCGAATCCGTCGCACCACCGCACGACGCGGCCCGCCGACGCCGCGGCCTCGACGACGGCGGCGAATTCACTTCCGCGGACGGTGAAGAACTGCGCGCCATGATCGAGGACGGCATCGGCCATCCGTCGCGTCGCCATTCGCCCACCGACGCCGCGGGCCTTGTCGAGCACGACCACCGCCAGCCCCGCCGCGAGGAGTTCCCGGGCGGCGCTCAATCCGGCCATCCCGGCACCGATCACGGCCGCGTCGAATCGCGGATTCTCTCTCGACGTCACGGCGCCCCCTGTCTTCCGAAGCACGACGGCGTCACCCGCCCCGCTCTCCGCGAGGCTCGGGAAACAACAACCCGGTCAAGTCCGTCGTGCAGGGCATCCGGCTCGAAGCCAGGATTTCACCGGCCGCACAACCGGCCATGATCCCCACGGTCTCCGCCATCGCCCTCACCCGCGGAAACACGTGGGCCTTCTCGGCCGGGAACTGCGACTTGTAACAGGCGATCGACTCGAGCTTCGCATCCAGGTGGCCGGCGATGTCCACGACGAGCGGCCAGTGGCCGTGCGGCACGCTCGGCACGCCCGCGAACAGGAAATAGGTGAGCAACTGCGGCACCGTGTGCACCGGCAGGCCGGCGAACGTGTCGTCCCACTTCGAGAGCCGGGAGTAGAACACGGCGGCCTCGGTGATCGCCACGGCCTGGGCATGGTCGGGCGAGGCCAGCGGCGTCTTGTCGCCGAGCCCGAGCACGATCTTCGGCCGCCAGCGCCGAAAGATGGTGGCGAGCGCCACCCGCACCTCGAACGTGTCGAACAGCCGTCGATTCGGAAACGGCAGCGTCTCGCGATGCACGACGCCGAGCACCTTCGCAGCCGCTGCGGCCTCGGCCAGCCGTTCCTCCGGGCCGCTCGACCGCGGCGTGGGCTCGCCGTCGGTCAGATCGATGATGCCCACCCGCCGTCCCTGGGCGGCCAACGCGGCAAGCGTGCCTCCGCAGCCGATCTCCACGTCGTCGGGATGGGCCCCCACCGCGATCACGTCGAGTGGTTCTGGCAGGTGCGTCACGGACGGGCCGGCTTCGTCGCCGCGATCAGAAAGCTGGGATTGAGCGACTCGAAGCGGATCCGATCAAGCTGCTCCACGCCGCGGGCGATGTTCACCATCCAGTAGGCCGCGTCGGTCGCCCGGGCCCGCAGGAGGGCGTGCACCGCGGCGAGGTTTTCGATCGAGTTACAGGCGGTCACCAGCCGGCCGCCGGGCCGGAGCCGCTTCCACGCCTCCTCGACGAGCATGGCGACGTCGCGACCGCTGCCGCCGACGTAGATCGCGTGGGGGTCGGGGAGGTTCTGCCACGCCTCGGGGGCCTTGCCCAGCACCGCCCGCAGGTTCGCGACTCCGAACCGCTCGGCGTTCGCCGTGATCAGCCGGTGGTCGTCGGGATCCATCTCGATCGCAAACACGCTCCCGCCGCTCGCGATCCGCGCCGCCTCGAGGCTCACCGACCCGCTGCCGGCCCCGACGTCCCAGACCACGCTGTCGGGCCGCAATGAGAGTTCGGCGAGCGCGAGCGACCGCACCTCCGCCGGCGTCAGCAGGCCGCGCTTCGGCCGCGACTGCAGAAAGCATTCGTCGGCATTGCCGAACAGCCGCTGCCCCACCTGCCCCGGGGTGTCGGCCGCGCGGGCCTTGCGCACGAGGATCATCACGTTGAGCGGCCCGAAGGAGTCGCGTGCGATGTCGGCGAGGGTGCCCTGCGTGACCCGCTCGTCGGGTGACCCGAGATTCTCGCACACATAGGCCTGAAAATAGTCGATCCCCTCGTCGAGCAGGGCCCGCGCCACCGCCGCGGGCGGCCATTGCTCGCTCGTAAACAGGCCCACCGTCTCGCTCGTGCGGATCTTGTCCACCACGCGCTCGATCGACTGGCCGGCGAGGTTCGCGAGAAAGGCGTCTTCCCACGACTCCTTCACCCGGGCGAACGCCAGCTGCATGCTGCTGACGTGCGGCACGACCTCGAACCG
>RFUD01000416.1 GCA_009923125.1 Planctomycetia bacterium | reverse complement strand
GTCGGCCAAGGGACGGACGGCAGGAGGCCGGGCCGTCCCGTGAACACAGCCGAGGCAGGCCCGGAGGGATGCCCCACCGCGAAACTTCAGCGACGGTTCGCTGCGGCACGATCGGTGCCGGGGCGGACGTCGAGTTCGAGTCCGTCGTCGTCGCCGCGGTCCAGCCGCTCCCACGCGATGGCGCCCATCGCGGCGTTGTCGGTGCACAGTTCGCGCGGCGGAATCACGACCGCCACGCCCCGGGTGCGTCCGAGCCGTTCGAGCGACTCGCGCAGCAGCGTGTTGGACGTCACCCCCCCGCCCACGAGCAGCGTGCGGCAGCCCGTGCGTTCGAGGGCGAGCTCGACCTTGGCGAGCATCGCGTCCACCGCGGCCTGCTGAAACGACGCGGCGAGATCGGCCAGCCGCCGGCCCGTCGGAGCGGGCGTGTCGGCCGGGGCACCGGGCGGCCGCACCTGGTACCGCAGGGCCGTCTTCAACCCGCTGAAGCTCAGATCGAGCCGGTCGCGGTCGGCGGCGAGCGGCCGGGGCAGGCGGTACGCCCGGGCATTGCCCCCCGCGGCGGCGCGTTCGATCTGTGGTCCCCCGGGGTACCCCAGGCCGAGGAGGCTCGCCGCCTTGTCGAACGCTTCCCCGGCGGCATCGTCGATGGTGCCCCCGATCCGCTCGAGGTCGAGAGGCGACCGCACGAGGAACAGCGACGTGTGCCCGCCGCTCGCCACGAGGCCCACGCTGGGGTCGCGGACCATTTCAGGACGGGCGAGCCGACAGGCGTAGAGGTGGGCTGCGATGTGATCGTATCCCACGAGCGGGATGCCGAGCGTCGCCGCGATCCCGCCCCGGCCGGACGGCCACGGCCACGGCCACGAGGTCGCGCCTCGCGATCGCGGCCCGCGCGATCGCCTCGTCGATCACCGGGATGATCCGTTCGACGTGGGCCCGCGAGGCCACCTCCGGCACGACGCCGCGCCAGCGGGCGTGCAACGCATCCTGACTGGCGACGACGCTCGACAGCACCCTGCGGCTGCGTGCGATCACCGCCGCCGCGGTCTCGTCGCACGTCGTCTCGATCGCGAGCAGTGGCACGTCAAAAATCGTACCAGATGCCGAAGCCGTAGCGATTCTGTTCGTAGAACACGAACTCATACTGCGGGTCGGAGCCGTACAGGTACTCGAACCCCAGCCGCAGCAGCTTCTCGCTGCGGCGGCCACGCCACGCCCAGCCCGCCTGCACGCAGACGTTTCCGCCCCAGTCGAGCTCCTGGCGACTCATCCCGTTGACGGCGAGAAACGGCGCCCCCCGGGCCCCGGTGGGCCGCGCCTGGATCAGTTCCGTTCCAAACTGGAACTCCCACGGCTCCGAACCGCCGGCGTTGTAGAAGGCCCACCCCACCTCGCCATACAGCCGCATCCAGTCGAGCGGATACCAGGAATTGCCCCACACGATGCAGTCGCGGACGTAGTTCACCCGCTCGAACGACGGGTATTTGAGCATCGACTCATCGCCGAGATGCGCGCTGTTGTGATAGTAGGCCAGCTTCGTCTGCCAGCGTCCCACGCCATACACCAGCGGCACGCCGAAGCGATAGTCGCCGGAGCGCAGGTCGCGGTCGTCCTGCGGATCGAGCCGGACGAACGCCGCGCCCTCGATCTGCACCTCGAAGCCCTGAGGATGGACGACCGGATCGGAACCAAACCGCAGGATCGACGCCCGGCCGCCGAGCGTGGTGTCCCACAGGGGACCCTCGCGACGGGTCGGCACGAAGACGTCGGGATTCGTGGCCTGGTACATGACGGTGCCGATCCGCGGCTCCTTCGGGCCTGCGAGATAGCTGGTGTAGATGAGGTTGTTGGGCAGGAGGTGCCATCCCCAGGGCTCTGGCGCCCACAGGTCGTCGAACGCCCCGGCGAAGCTTGAATCCGGCACCAGGCCGTCGCCGGTGCCCGGGGGCATTTCCTCGATCGGCGGTTCGAACACGATCGAATCCTGTGCCTGTGGCGCGGCCGGCGGCAGGCCCTGGATCTGCGGCACGGCGAACAGATCGTCCGGCACCCCCGCGCCGGGAACAGGCAACGACTCCGACGGGCCGGGGCCCTGGGCTGCCAGCGGAGCGGCGGTGATGGCGAGGAGGCACGCGACGCGGAGCGCCGTGCGGAACGCTGTCGGTGGATGGAGCGCTCCGGCGCGGTCGGCTGGCGGGGGCTCACGATGGCGGCGGGCGCCCGCTGCCTGAAGGTTGCACGAGGTCATCGAGGGTGCGAAACTTTTCCGGACGCGCGG
>RFUD01000415.1 GCA_009923125.1 Planctomycetia bacterium | reverse complement strand
GGCCGCACGAGCCAGTCGAGCAGCAGTTCGTCGGCGTGCCATTTCACGATGGCGCCCTGCGGGCCGGTGGCCAGCTTCGGGGACTGCGTGTTGGAGATCGTCTCGAGGTGCCGGCGGGCGAACGTGTCCAGCGGCATGATCCGCCCGTCGTCGAGGACGGGAATCTCCCGCCACGCCTCGAGCGATGCGTGCAGGCCCGGGGTGGGCACGGCGGCCGGCACCGCGACGGAGGATGCCAGGAAGACGACGAGCGCCGGGATGCCGGTGAGGATGGTCCGTGTGAGCGATGTCATCAGGCGACTCCGATCTGGCGGCGGGGCGCGAAGAAATACGCCCGCATGTAGAACATCGTGAAGATGCCGATCACGATCAGGCCGCTTCCAAGATACTTCACACCGCGGCCGGGGTCGTAGTTGACGGTGAGCACCGAGGCCTCGAGTTTTTCGGGCCGGTTCGACCAGCCCTGCGTGAACTGCTCGAACAACTCGTCGCCCGGCAGCCACGGGCCCATGAAGCTCTCCTGGAACAGCCGGTAGGAGCGGCCCGTCGCCGGGTCGGAGAAATCGACCGGGGCGTTCATCGTGATGGTCACGGGCCGCTTCACGAGCGGCGTGCCCGAGGCGGCGAGAAACTCGACCACGCTCGAAAAGTGCGAGGCCTGGCTCGTGCCCGGGTCGAGTCGCCGCTCGAAGTTGTCGAGCTTGACGTCGAAGCCGATGTCAATCGCATCGGGCACGAGCATGATGGTGGCCGAGCGGGAGCGCCCCTTCACGGTCCGCTGCTCGGACGGCCCCGGCGGACCGGCGGCCGCGCGGGCGGGTTGGATCGGCAGTCCGGCGAGCCAGAACTCCTCCGCATGCCCGTCCACCGTCAGCCGGACCCGGGCGGCCCGACGCTTGGCCGAAGGCGGCTTGTCCTTCGAAAACGGCAACGGCAGCGTGGCGACGTCGAGTGAGTCGGCCGGAAGGAACCGATCGACCCGCAGTTCCAGCTTGCCAATCGGCATCGCGAACGCCGGCACGGGGCTGCCGTCGGCCGGCAGGCGTCCGGCCGACGCGGCCGGCTGCTGCCAGACGCGGTACAGCAGCTCGTGCTCCGAGCCCGATCCCGCCTGGACGATGTCGATCCGGCTTCGCCCCTTGCCCTGCATCCGCTCGGATGCATCGGCGGCCGCACGCTCGATCCACAGGGTGCCCCAGACGCCCGATCGCACGGCGTGGATCGACACCTCGGGAAGGTCGGCCAACACCACCATCTCCTCGTCCGCGCCGCCCGCACCACGCCCGATCCGCAGCCTGGCGGCCGACAGCTTGGGCTCGAAATCGGTCAGTTCGACGGTCAGGTCGGTGCCCTCGATCGGGAACCGGTCCTTGCCGACGAGGGCGTCCACCTGGAAGCGGTGCGGCTTCCCTCCGGCCACGAGCACGAGCTGTCCCTTTTCGCCGTAGCCCACCTGCGGATCGGGAATGCCGGCCACGAAGGCCTCGGCCTCGGCCTGCGACGCCGTCTTCCAGAACACGAGCGTGCCACCGCCGACGGTCGCCCGGTGCCGCATCTGCGACGCCCGGAGCGGATCGGGCTGCCAGGCCAGTTCCGCCGGCATCCATACGCCACGCCCCCCCTCTCCGCCGGCGGCAAAGGAGTCGCTGCCGATGCGGAGCTTCACGCTCGGAGCCAATGCCGCGGTGGAGTCGGCCAGGAAATCGAGCACCTCGAGGCGGATACCGTCGGCGTCGTGCACGACGCCGGTGTCGCGCGGCGCCAGGCCCCAGGGCAGCCACCACCGTGTCCGCCCGTACTCACTCCAGTTGAAGGGGCCGGAGCGAAAGTCGATCGGTGCGACGGGGACGGGCTTCCCGCCGCCGGAAGGCGTCACCTCGATCGCGAAGTGATGCGAGTCCTCGTAGGCCCGGCTCCCCTGCTCTCCCTCGAGGAGCGGGATCTGGGCGTCGATGCCACCCCGCTGCGACAGCAGGCAACCGGCCAGCAGCACCAGCAGCCCGATGTGCGTGATCACGAAGCCGGTCTGGTGCCGCTTCCACGGGTAGCGGATCGCGGCGGCGCAGAAGATGCTCACCGCGAGGAACGCATTGAGCAGCGTGAACCACCAGGTGTTCCAGACGCCGAACTTGACCGCCTCGGTGCCGTAGCCGCTCTCCACGAACGTCCCGAGTCCGAGGACGATCGCGAGCAACGCGATCAACACGACCGCGAATTGCAGGGACGCGAGAAACTCGTAGACGCCCAGCACCCACCGCACCGCGGTGGGCTGCTCGGGCGACACGAG
>RFUD01000414.1 GCA_009923125.1 Planctomycetia bacterium | reverse complement strand
CATGCACCACCGGTCGGCATGGCGGGCGATGTTCGGCACCAGGTCGCTGAACCACATGCCGCTGTCGCCATGCTGCGCGAACTTGAAGATCGAGGGAGCGACGGGAAAGCTCTTCTGACCACTCGTCATGGTGGTGAGCCGCTGCCCCTGCCGGATCGACTCGGGGAGATCCTCGCCCCGCCGCTTCGCCATCTCCGGCTTGGGATCGAACAGATCCATCTGCGACGGCGCACCCGACTGGAAGAGATAGATGATCCGCTTCGCTTTGGCCGCGTGATTGGGGAACACGGCCGGCGCCGGGCCCGTCACGGCCGCCGCGCGGGCCACCTGCGGCTGCATCAGGCTGGCGAGCGCGGCGTAGCCGAGCGCGCCGCCGCTGCCGCCCAGGAACACCCGCCGGTTGAGCACGTCTTGCAAAAAAAGGGGATGCAGTTCTTTTCCGCGCATGGTCACTCCCGCATCACGAATTCGTCGAGGTTGATGATCACGCTGGCGGCCAGCGAATAGGCGGTGAACTCGGCCGCCGGCACCTGCTCGGGCGGCTTCACGAGGCCGACGGCCGCATACCGGCTCGCCGCCTCGGGGGTGGCCGTGTACTTCGCCAGGTCCGCCTCGAAGCCGCTGACCAGCGTGGCCAGCTCGTCGGGCGTGGGACCGCGACCGATCGCCAGCCGGAAGCCGTGGGCGATCCGCGCATCCGGCGTCTGCCCCCCTTCGGCGATCATCCGCCCGGCGAGCCCGTGGGCCACCTCGATGAACGTCGTCTCGTTCAACAGCGCGAGTGCCTGCAGCGGCGTGTTGGTGCGCGACCGCTTCACCACGCAGGTCTCTCGGCCGGGTGCGTCAAAGAGCAGCATCGTCGGCGGGCCGGCGGTCCGCTTCCAGATCGTGTACATCGTGCGGCGGTAACGGCCCGGCCCGTTGTCCGGCTTGTAGCCCCGCAGGTCACCGTATTTGCTCGTCTCGTCCCACACGCCGTCCGGCATCCAGGGGCGGACGCTCGGCCCGCCGATCGTGGGCACGAGCAGCCCCGAGGCGGCGAGCGCCGCGTCACGGACCACCTCGCCCGGCAGCCTGATGCGCGGCGCGCGGGCCAGGAGACGATTGGCCGGATCCCGGGCGAGTTTTTCCGGCGTGACCACGGCCTGCTGCCGGTAGACCGCGCTCATCACCACGAGCTTGACGAACCGCTTCATGTCCCAGCCGGTCTCCATGAACTCCGCCGCCAGCCAGTCGAGGAGTTCGGGGTGGCTCGGATACTCGGCCTGGTTGCCGAGGTTCTCGCTCGTCTTCACGAGGCCCGTCCCGAAGAACCGCTCCCACATCCGGTTCACCCATACCCGCGCCGTGAGCGGATGGTCGCGCGAGACGAGCCACTTCGCGAGCGCGAGGCGATCGACCTTCGTGCCCTCGGGGAGTCTCGGCAGGAACGCGGGCAACCCCGCCTCCACCTTGTCTCCGCGCTTGTCGTACTCACCACGCAGGAGCACGAACGCGTCGCGCCGCGGCCCCTCCTGCATCACCATCACGCTCGCCAGCGTCCCGGTGAACGACTCGACGCTCTTCTTCGCAGCGTCACGCGCCGCCTCCGCCCGACGGATCGGCCCGTCCACGTTGGCTCGGTAGAACTTCGCGATCTCCGCCCGCTGCGCCGACGAGCGTTTGTCCCGCTCCACCGCGAGGGCATCCTTGACCGGCTGGGGGAGCTTCCAGCCCGCCACGCCGAGCATCCCCGGTTCGTCGGCCGAAAATGCGAGCCGAAATCGGCCGATCGAGTGGCCGTTGAACGCCTCCTGGCGAATCCTCACCACCAGCCGCGCGTTTTCCGGGAGCGTCACGGGCTTCGCAGGAAACAAGGCGATCTGCCGCGGCTCACGCTTCTCCGGGACATGGCCGTCGATCGCCCAGCCCTTGCCTTTCTCCCCCTTGAGCTGGAGGACGCTCGTCGCCGGCCAGCCCTGCTGTTCGTAGCTCGCCTCGGCCCGCACGAGCTCCACCGGGATCACCTTCGCGTCGCCGGGCGGCTCGATCTCGGCCTCGACCTTGGTGATCACGATGTTGCCGTTGCCGCTGCGACCGAAGCCGCCGTCGCCGGCGAGCGACGTGTCGGGCAGCACCTCGATCCGCAGTCCGCCCAGCCTGTCGGCCGGCACGAGCGTCTCGAATTCGTACGTGTCCTTCGGGGGCAGTTTGCCCTCGACGAACCACGTGCCGTCTTCGCTGCGTCGGAAGTTCGCGCCGCCGGCACTCCGCAACTCCAGCGGCTCGAACGGCTCCCAGGCCTCCTG
>RFUD01000413.1 GCA_009923125.1 Planctomycetia bacterium | reverse complement strand
GTCAGTGAGCCGGAAGTCGCGGCCCTGGTAGGGGAAGGTGAGCCGCAGGTGGTCGATCCCCATGAGATGGAGGATCGTGGCGTTCAAGTCGTGCACGTGCACCTTCTGGTCGGGCGTCACGATGTTGTAGGAATAGTCGTCGGTCGCGCCGTAGGTCAGGCCGGGCTGGATGCCGGCACCGGCCAAGAGCATCGTGAAGCACCTCGGGTGGTGGTCGCGGCCGTAGTTGGTCTCGGTGAGGGCGCCCTGCGAGTAGATCGTGCGGCCGAATTCACCTCCCCACACGACCAGCGTGTCGTCGAGCATGCCGCGGGTGTGGAGGTCGTCGAGCAGCGCCGCCGTGGCCTGGTCGGTGTCCTGCACCTGCCCCTTGATCGCCGCCGGCAGGCCGCCGTGGTGGTCCCAGCCCATGTGGAAGAGCTGCACGAACCGCACCCCCTTCTCCGACAGCCGGCGGGCGAGCAGGCAGTTGAAGGCGTAACTGCCTGGCCGATGCACGTCGGGACCATAGGCGTCGAGCACGTGCTTGGGCTCGTCCTTGAAGTCGATGATCTCGGGCACGCTCGCCTGCATGCGGAAGGCCATCTCGTACTGCGCGGTGCGGGCGGCGATCTCCGGATCACCGATCACCGTGCTCCGGGCCGCGTTGAGCGCCGCGATCCGGTCGAGCGTGTCGCGGCGGGTCTGCCGATCGACGCCGGCGGGATCGGCGAGATAGAGCACCGGATCGCCCGTGTTGCGAAACCGCACGCCCTGGTGCTTCGTGGGCAGAAAGCCCGCGCCCCACAGGCGATCGTAGAGCGGCTGGTCGTCCTTGCGGCCGCTCCCGAAGCTCGTGAGCACGATGTAGGCCGGGAGGTCGGCATTCTCGCTGCCCAGGCCGTAGCTCACCCACGAGCCGATGCTCGGCCGGCCGGCCAGCTGGTGGCCGGTCTGGAAGAACGTGATCGCCGGGTCGTGGTTGATCTGCTCGGTGACCATCGAGCGGATCATGCACCAGCGGTCGGCGTGGCGGGCGATGTTGGGCACGAGCTCGCTGAACCACATCCCGCTCTGGCCGTGCTGGGCGAACGTGAACATCGACGGCGCGACGGGGAAGTTCTTTTGTCCCGACGTCATCGTCGTCAGCCGCTGGCCCTGGCGGATCGACTCGGGCAGATCCTCGCCGCGATGCCTCTCCATCTCCGGCTTGGGGTCGAAGAGGTCCATCTGCGAGGGGGCGCCCGACTGAAACAGGTAGATCACCCGCTTCGCCTTGGGCGCGTGGTTCGGGAACTTCGCCGCGGCCGGGATCGATGCCGCGGCGGCCGGGCTTGTCGCCGCGGCGGCGAGCGCCGCCTGCGGGTGTATGAGGCTCGCGAGCGCCGCGTAGCCGAGGCCGCCGCCGGCGCCGCCGAGGAACACGCGGCGGTTGAGAGCATCCTGCAGCTTGAGAGTCGGATGCATATTCATCGGTTTGATGGCGTCACTCCCGCATCACGAATTCGTCGAGATTGATGATCACGTTGGCCGCGAGCGAATAGGCGGCGAACTCCGGGCCCGCCACCCCGTCGGGCTTCTTCACGAGGCCCACCGCGGCGTATTGCTCGGCGCGGTCGGGTGCCGCGGTGAACGTCGCCAGGTCCGCCTCGAAGCCCGCGACGAGCGCCGAGAGTTCGTCGGCCGTGGGCTGTCTGCCGATCGCGAGCCGGAAGCCGTGGGCGATCCGGTCGGCCGCCGTCGAGCCCCCTTCGGCGACCATGCGCCTCGCCAAGCCGTGGGCCGTCTCCACGAACGTCGTCTCGTTGAGGAGCGCCAAGGCCTGCAGCGGCGTGTTCGTGCGCGACCGCTTCACGATGCAGGTCTCGCGGTTGGGGGCGTCGAAGAGGAGCATCGTCGGCGGCGCCGCGGTCCGCTTCCAGATCGTGTACATCGTGCGGCGGTAGCGGCCGGCTCCCGTGTCGGCCTTGTAGCCGCGGAGGTCGCCGTACTTGCTCGTCTCGTCCCACACGCCGTCGGGCATCCAGGGCCGCACGCTCGGGCCGCCGACCGTGGGCACGAGCAGGCCCGAGGCCGCGAGCGCCGCGTCGCGCACCGTCTCGCCCGGCAGGCGGATGCGGGGGGCGCGGGCGTGCAGCCGGTTGGCCGGATCCTGTGCGAGTTTCTCGGGCGTGACCGTGGCGTTCTGCCGGTAGACCGCGCTCGAGACGAGCAGCTTCACGAATGCCTTCATGTCCCACGGGCCCGCCGGCCGGCCGGCCACGGGCGGCAGCGCCCCGGCCTCCATGAACTCGGCGGCGAGCCAGTCGAGCAGTTCCGGGTGGCTCGGATACTCGGCCTGG
>RFUD01000412.1 GCA_009923125.1 Planctomycetia bacterium | reverse complement strand
TCGGCCTCGGCGGCGTCGAAGCCCCGCTTCACATAGGCAGCGCGGACGATCGCTTCGTGGGCGCCGACGGGAACGACATGAAACGTTTCAGGCATCAGACGACCTTTTTCACCGGGACTTCGGGGTTTACCTGCGCCAGCGGCTTCTCGCCGTGCATCGCGTTGATCAGGTTCGTGACCGCGGCCATCGCCTGCCGCTGCACGCTCTCGCTCGTGCGGGAGCCGATGTGGGGAGTGACGACGCAGTTGGGCAGCTTCGTGAGCGGATGGTCGGCCCGCGGCGGCTCCTCGTCGAGCACGTCGGTGCCGTAGCCGCGGACACGGCCGCTCTGCAGCGCCGCCGCCATGTCGGCCGTGTTCACGATCTCGCCGCGGGCGCAGTTGAGGATGATCACGCCTGGCTTCATCTTCGTGATTGTCTCGGCACGCACGAGGTCGCGGGTCTCAGGTGTGAGGTTCGTGTGGAGCGAGAGGTAGTCGGCCTGGCGGAACACCTCGTCGATCGACGCGGCCCGTGGAATGCCGTGTTCCTTGGCGAACGCCTCGTCCCAATAGACGTCATAGCCGATCGGCTTCATCCCGAAGGCTTTCGCCCGGATCGCCACCTCCTTGCCGATCCGCCCCATGCCGACGATGCCGATCGTCTTGTCGAGGAGTTCGTGGCCGGTCTGCCGCTTCCAGCCGCCGGACCGGGTTGAATCCGTATGAAAGAGGAAGTTCTTCTCGAGGGCGAGCAGGAGGAGAAACGTGTGCTCGGCGACGGTCGTGTGGTTGACGCCCGGCGTGAACAGGAGCGGGATGCCGAACTCCGTGCACGCCTTGACGTCGATCTTGTCCACGCCGATGCCGTACTTCGAGAGCACCTTCAGCCGCGGCCGGGCCTTTTCCAGCACCGTCCGCGTGATGCAATCGTCGCCACAGATGTAGCCGTCGAACTCGCCGACCAGCGCGAGCGTGTCGGCCTCCGAGAGCGGGCCGCGGGCCGTGACGAGTTCCCAGCCGGTGTCGGCGAGCTTCTTGTGGTGGTCGCCCGGCGTGTCTTGAAACGAAGTGGTCGTGAGCAGGATGCGCGGCATCGGCGGAGCCCCTGGGGTGCGGTCGCAAGCAGCATAGATACTGGCTTGCGGGGATTTCGGCAATTCCGTGCGCGAAATCGGCAGCCGGCCCTACAGCCGCCGCACGCGCTCGGCGATGAAGGGCCTGACCAGCACCGCCGTGGTGCCGCTCCACCTCCACAGGTGGCAGAAGCGGCGCTCGGGGCCACAGCCCGTGGTGCCCGTCCGATGCAGCCAAAACGACTCGCCGGCGGCGAGCGGGAAGGCCGCGAACTCGTCGCGGCGGGCGGCGGGGACGCTCGTCTTCACCCAACTCCAATGGTTGAGGTGGACGAGGTGTTCCGGATCAGGGTGCGACTTCGTCCAGTCGCGATACTCGCGTTCCGTGACGGCGACAAGCTGGTCGCGCACGCTCGCCACGACGGGTTCCCCGCGGACGATCGCCTCGTCCACGACGGCGATGCCGACCGGCGACGTGGTGATCACGATCACGGGATACGGGTCGGCGTCGACGAGGCACGCCTTCCGACGCTGCTCCATCAACGACGGCACATCATGGTCGAGCCAGAGCGAGAGGTGCGTCGCGAGGATCATCCTCTCCGCGGCCGCCGCCGCGGGCGATCCGGCACACCCTGCGGGGCCCGCCGGGCCTGGGCCGCATCGCGAATCCGCGACACGTTGCCTCAGGCCGGCGAGCCACTCGCGGGTTGCTTGTTTCATCGACCGAATTGCTGACGCAGCCACTCGTTCTTGCGGCGCTCGAGCTCGATCAGCTTCGCCACCGGACCCTTGCGGGCGGCGTCCACCGACTGCCGGGCGGCGCGGGTCTGCGAGGCGTCGACCGTGCCGACGAGGAACATGCTGGAAACGATCGCGGTAAGGATGGCAAGGC
Source organism: Planctomycetia bacterium (assembly GCA_009923125.1). Lineage (GTDB taxonomy): Bacteria > Planctomycetota > Planctomycetia > Pirellulales > UBA1268 > RGVT01. Next base: position 386 of record RFUD01000412.1, on the reverse strand, counting down.
GGACCATGGGAATTCTCCTGTCGTTGCCGACGGTGAGGGGAAGGGATCGCGGAGGGGAACCGAAGGGATGCCGTGAGGCGGGGGCAGAACGCCCGCCGCCGGTGGGACGCAGGAAGGATCGGCCACGCGCGTGGTCATTCTTCGGACGCCTCCGCGGAATTCACGTGGTGCGGCGTTTTCCTTCCGTGCGGGCGGATGCTGCGAATGGATCGTCGGGCCAGGCGTGCTTCGGGTAGCGGCGTCGCAACTCCTTCTTCACGTGCGGGTACGTGTTCGCCCAGAAGCTCGCGAGGTCGTCCGTGACCTGCTGCGGACGGTGGTTGGGCCCGAGAAGGTGCAGGAGCAGGGGCTGCCGGCCGCCGGCGATCCGGGGCGTCTCCCGCATG
>RFUD01000411.1 GCA_009923125.1 Planctomycetia bacterium | reverse complement strand
CTCGGTGAACCAGCTGGCCGCCTACATCGACGAGACGATGCCGGAAGACGATCCGTCGCAGGTGACGGGCGAGGCCGCCAGGCAGGTGGCGGAGTACATGCACGGAGCCTTCTATTCGGCCGTGGCCCGCGACCGCAACCGCCCGGCCCGCGTCGAGCTGTCGCGGCTCACCGTGCGGCAGTACCAAAACACCGCCGCCGATCTCGTCGCCGGCTTCCGCGGCCGCGGCCCGGGCGCCGATGCCGAGCGCGGCCTGCGGGCCGAGTACTTCAACGGCCGCGACTTCGACCGTGGCAAGTCGCTCGTGTACGAACAGATCGATCCGCACGTGGCCTTCGACTTCGGCCTCGAGGGGCCCGACCCGGAGCGATTCGCGCCGCATCGGTTCGCGATCCGTTGGCTGGGTTCGGTCGTGCCGCCGGAGACCGGTCACTACGAGTTCGTGGTCCGCACGGCCCACTCGGCGAGGCTCGCCATCAACACCGGCTGGGACGAGCCCCCCCTCATCGACGCCTTCGTGAAGTCGGGCGACGACACGGAGCGCCGCGGCACGATCTTCCTGCTCGGCGGCCGGGCCTATCCCCTGCGGCTCGAGTTCTCCAAGGCCAATCAGGTCGGCGACGACACGAAGCATGAGTTGCCCACGCACGCCTCGATCGAGCTGCTCACGGCGTGGTCGAGATCGTGCCGGAGCGGTGCCTGATACCGCATCAGGCTCCGCCCGTGTTCGTGCTCGCCACCCCGTTTCCGCCCGATGACAAGTCGATCGGCTACGAACGGGGCTCCTCCGTGTCGAAGGACTGGTTCCAGGCGGCGACGGCGGCGGCGAGCGCGACGGCCGGTTACGTGCTCGACCACGTCGAGCATCTGGCCCATGTGAAGCGCGACGCTCCCGACCGCGCCGACAAGCTGCGGAACCTCGCGACCCGGTTCGCCGAGCGGGCGTTCCGTCGGCCGCTGTCTCCGGAGCTCACGGCGATCGTCGTCGACCGCGCCTTTGCCGACGCCCCCGATCTCGACACCGGCCTGAAGCGGTCGCTCCTGTTCGTGCTCGGCTCGCCGCGGTTCCTGTTCCGCGAGCCCGGAGCGGCCGGCGACGCCTTCGACACCGCGGCCCGGCTCGCGTTCGGGCTCTGGGACTCGATTCCCGACGAGCCGCTCTGGCAGGCCGCGGCCAGGAATCAGCTGTCCACGCCGGACCAGATTCGCAGGCACGCGGAACGGATGGCACGAGACCGGCGGACGCAGGCCAAGCTCCGCGACTTCCTGCTCGCCTGGCTCCGCATCGACCACGGGCCGGAACTGTCCAAAGACAAGGAACTCCACGCCGGCTTCTCGCCGGAAGTCGCCGCCGACCTGCGCACGAGCCTGCTGATGTCGCTCGACGACATCCTCGGGGCTTCCGGCACGGAGACTGTGGCCGACTTCCGCCGGCTGTTTCTCGACGACGAGGTCTGGCTCAACGGTCGGCTCGCGCCGCTCTACGGGGCCACGCTGCCGGCCGACGCGCCGTTCACCCGCGTGCGGCTCGACGACGGCCGGCGCGGCGGCGTGCTCTCGCACCCCTACATGATGAGCGTGCTGTCGTACACGGCCGCGACCTCGCCGATCCATCGTGGCGTGTTCCTCGCGCGGAGCGTGCTCGGGAACGTGCTCAAGCCGCCGCAGGAGGCCGTGGCGCCGCTCGCGCCCGAACAGCACCCCGACCTCACCACCCGCGAACGCGTGGCGCTGCAGACGAGCGCCGTCGCCTGCCAGACCTGCCACACGATGATCAATCCGCTCGGCTTCGCCCTCGAGGAGTTCGATGCGATCGGCCGCCATCGCGTCGTGGAGCGGCGTGGAGACACGGAGAAGCCGATCGACGCCTCGGGATCCTACCTGCCGCGCGAGGGGCCGGAGGCCTCGTTCACTGGCGTCCGTGAACTGGCCGCGTATCTGGCGGCCAGCCGCGACGCGCAGGAGGCGTTCGTGCAGAGCCTGTTCCACGCCCTGGTGAAGCAGCCGGTGCGGGCCTGGGGCCCGGACACACTCGAAACCCTGCGGTCAGGGTTCGCCGCGGGCGGATTCGATATCCGGCGGCTGGCGGTCGATATCATGGTGATGGCGGCGGCGACGCCGCAGTTCGACGTCGTCCAGGCGGACGGCAGGCCCCGGGAGCAACAGCCATGAACCCGCTCACCCGGCTCTCTCGCCGTGATCTCCTCCGCACGCTCGGGGTGGGGGGCGGCGTGCTGCCGTTTCTCGGCAATCTGCCGAGCCTCGCGCTGGCGGGTGCGGGCGGGCCGAAAAAGCGGCTGGTGATCGTGTTCAGCCCCGACGGCGTGGTGAAGAAAAAC
>RFUD01000042.1 GCA_009923125.1 Planctomycetia bacterium | reverse complement strand
CACGATCCAGCGGACCATCTCGGGGCTTTCCCTGGCGAACCGGTCGAGCTCACCCCGCACGAACGCCCGGAAGTCGTCCGACACGATCGGCAGCGCCGCGTGCCGTCGCTCGAGGTCGGCGTACCACGCGGCCCGGTCTGCCTGCACGAGCCGCCGGGAGAGAATCCCCGCGAGTCGCTCGTCGCGGTGGCAGGCGTCCTCGAGCCGGGCGATGAAGTCGGTGAGCGCCTGGCTGAGCACGCGGAACTCGCGGGCCGAAAAATCCTCCCGCTGCTGCATCTCCGAACGGGCCAGGCCGACCGCCCGTGCGGCCCACATCACGCCGCCCCCCGCGATCCGGTAGGCCTTGCTGACGGTGAGGTCGAGCGTGCTGCGGCGCGGCTCGAGCCAGGCCCAGATCTCGTTCCACACGACCTCGCGCGGCGCGGTCGGCAGTTCGACCCGCACCAGCGCGTCGCTCGCCAGCACCTGCCGCGCCGCCTGCCAGCCGCGGGCGCGATCCTCGAAGCCGTCGAGCCAGGAGCCAACGCCGGACCGCTCGTCGAGCACGACCTCCAGCGCCCCGCGCATCGCCTCGCGCTTGAGGCGGTCGAAGTCGCTGCCGGCGAGGGCGGCGGCCAGGTCGGCGGGGGCGTCCGTCGCACCGCCCGGGGCCGGGGCCGGAGCGGCGCCGGTCAGTTCCGGCACGGCGAAGAAATCGATCTTCCCCGCCTCGGCGCTCGCGAAGTCGTGCGGGCAGGCGTAGACGGCGAGCGGTTCGGCCTCCGTCTCGGCCTTGAACGTCGCCAGCCAGCCGCCCAGCCGCTCGCGCTGCCGCGGCCAATCGACCATGTTGAAGACGACGATGATCCCCTTGCGGGCCTGGGCCGCCGCCCGGAAGAAATCCCGCACCGCGGCATCGTTGTATTTCTGCTGGGTGAGCACGGCGACGAGCACGTCGGCGGCGTTGCGCACAAGCTCGGCCCGGTGCCAGTTCTCGCGGAGCGTGCCGTCGATGTCGGGCGTGTCGAGCAGGATCAGCCGCCCGGGCTGGCGGCCTGTCTGGTCCTCGCGCCACACGAGCCGGTCGGCGTGTGCCGTGTCGAGCGCGTCGGCATCGCTCGTCCAGGCGACGGGCGTGAAGCCCGGAAACAGACCGTCGAGGTCGATCCGCCCGGCGAGCCCTTGGGGCAGGCTGGCGACCGGGTGGACCGTGCGGGCGGCCTCCGGCACCGAGCGACTCATCGCAGCCCCGACGAGCGAATTGGCGATCAGGCTCTTGCCGGTGTTGGTTCCACCGCACACGGCCGCCACGAGGACGGGCTCCCGCGCCACCTGGCCGGCCAGCTTGCCGAACAGCTGCCCGTGCCATTCCATGCCGGCCGGGTCGGCCGCGCCCAGGGACGCCGCGAGCGGTTCGAGCGCGGCGAGCGCGCGGCACAGCGCGCCGATATCGCCTGCCCAGCCTGCGTAGCTCGTGCTCTGCACAGCCTGCCCGTTCAAGTCGTCGTGCCGCGCCGGCGGCTGCTCGTTGCCGCCCGCAAAACGCCCCCCTACACTGCTCCTTGGCCGGGAGGCGTCGCACGCCATGCAAGTGTGTCCTCCCCGGTTTCCGTCCGCAAATCCGCCGCCCGAGCCCGCGACACCACCATGATCGAACGCCGCCCCGTGTTTCCGGGTGTCATCGAGCTGAACTACCAGGCCGGCTACCGGATCGGGTGCAACGTCTACCTGGTCTACGAGGGGCGGGACTGGGCGCTCGTGGACATCGGCTACGAGGAAAGCGTGGACGAGATCATCGAACTCGTCCGGCAGATGGATTTCCCGCTCGCCCAGTGCCGGGCGCTGGTGGCCACGCACGCCGACGTCGATCACATCCAGGGTCTCGCCAAGGCGAAGCAGGTTCTCAAGGCGCCGGTGCTCTGCCACCCGCTCGCGGTCGACCCGCTGGAGCGGGGAGACCGCGTGAAGACCTTCGCCGAAATCGCCGCCCAGAACGTCCACCTCGACATGCCCGCGGTGAAGATCGACCGCACGATCGACGACGGCGACACGGTGCAGATCGGCGGAATCGCCCTCGAGGTCTGGCACACCCCCGGCCACACCGACAGCCAGCTCGCCTTCCGCCTGGGGAACCTGCTCTTGTCGGGCGACAACATCTACCGGGATGGCTCCGTGGGGGCGATCGACGCCCACCATGGCAGCGACATCCCCGCCTTCATCCGCTCGCTCGAGAGGATCGCGGCGAGCGACGTCGAGTGGCTGCTGCCGAGCCACGGTCCCATCTTCCGCAAGGATGACCGGCTGCTCGAGCGGACCATCGCGCGGCTGCGGGGCTATCTCACGCTCGCCGACTTCGGCACCTGCGCCCCCGACTGGCCGCTCATCGCCGAGTGGGACCGGGAACTCGCCGAGGGCCGCCTGCCCGACGCGGCAGCCGCATCTCCGCCGCAGGCGGCGGGGTCCGCGCGGAAACGGTAGCGGTTTTTCCGTCAAGAACGGTCGTGCGGGCGGCCGATACCTTCCCCTGGTTCGGTCTATCAGGGGGACAATCCGATGACACGGCACTTCGTCGCCGCCCTCGGCCTCGCCGCCGGGGCGTTCATGTTCGCCGCCACGCCGGCGCACGCCCAGTTTCCGGGACAGCAGGCCTACGGCCGCCAGTGGGGCTACTCCGCCGCCACGCCCGACTGGAATCGCTTCTACCACTATCCGTACGTGTGGTATCCGCAAAACTTCTACGCCGACGGCTACTACCAGAGCGCCAACGACCTCTATTACCGCTATCCGCAGGAGATGCGGGTGCCGGTCTACAACCGGCAGTGGCAGAACTACTACCCGAAGTCGCGGCGCTACCACCAGGGCCACCACTTCCACCTGGACGTGTTCTAGCCTTGAGTTGAGGAGGCTCGGGGCTGACCGCTGCCCTCGAGCGGGCTGTGGAAGCGAGCGCAGCCAGGATGGCGTAGGGAAGCGGACACGCAGCGAGCCGAGGCCAGGAGGGCCGAGGCGAGCGTCCGGCGAGAGGGCACGGGCAGCCCCGAGCCGGGGCGCGCGGTTCGAGACTAGAATCGTCAGCCGTGAGCGAGCATCAGCATCCGCCGTTCGACGATGAGCGCGAGGCGGCGCGGTGGTGGCTGGCCAACGTGTACGCCGGCGACGACGCGGTGCAACTCTCGCCGCGGGCCGTGGTCACCGGGATGGTGATCGGCGGGGTGATGTCGATCTCGAATCTCTACGTCGGCCTCAAGACCGGCTGGGGGCTCGGCGTCACGATCACGGCCTGCATCATCGCCTTCGCCGTGTTCCGGTTTCTCGAGGCGGTCGTGCCGGCGTGGCGCGACCGGCCGTTCACGATCCTCGAGAACTACACGATGTCGAGCGCCGCCAGCGCCGCCGGGTACATGTCGAGCGCCGGCCTCGTGTCGGCGATCCCCGCGCTCACGCTGACGACGGGCCGCATGCTCGCCTGGTGGGAGATCGGCCTGTGGCTGGCCGCCCTCTCGATGCTCGGCGTGTTCATGGCGATCCCGCTCAAGCGCCAGCTGATCAACATCGATCAGCTGCCGTTTCCCTCGGGCATCGCCACGGCCGAGACGCTCCGCAGCATGCACAGCGACGGGGACGAGTCGGTGGCCAAGGCCCGGTCGCTGTTCGGGGCGGGCCTCGCGGGGGCGATCGTGGCGATCTGGCGCGACCTCGTGCCGCAGTTCAAGCCGCTGGCGGCATGGGCCTTTCCGGCGGAGGTTCCATTTTGGCCGTCGGCATTCGCCCGCGACCTGCTCACGAAATACACGATCGGGATCGAGGGCTCGCTGATCATGGTCGCCGCCGGGGCGATCATGGGGATGCGGGTCGCGGCCTCGATGCTCGTCGGCTCCGTCATCTTCTACGGCGTCATCGGACCGATGCTCGTCGAGCGCGGGATCGCCCAGCCGGGCTACCGAGGGATCGTCTCCTGGGTGCTCTGGCCGGCGACGGCGATGATGGTGGCCTCGGGCCTCCTGTCGTTCGCGTTCAAGTGGCGGACGGTGTTCCGCGCCTTCGGCGGGCTCACGCAGCTCGTGGGCCGGGCGCCGCGGCAACCCGACGACCCGCTCGCCCATGTCGAGGTGCCGGCGTCCTGGTTCGTGGCCGGCACGCTCGTCTCCGGAGCGGCGTGCGTGTTCCTCGGCCACTGGCTGTTCGGCATCACCTGGTGGATGGGCATCCTCGCCGTGCTCGTCACGTTCCTGCTGTCGATCGTGGCGGCCCGGGCCACCGGCGAAACCGACATCACCCCGATCGGCGCCATGGGCAAGATCACGCAGCTCATCTACGGCGTGGTCGCACCTACGAACATCACGACGAACCTGATGACGGCCTCGATCACGTCGGGGGCGGCGTCGCACGCCGCCGACCTGCTCACCGATCTCAAGAGCGGCTACCTCCTCGGCGGCAACCCGCGGCGACAGACGATCTCGCAGTTGTTCGGCGTGGTGGCGGGCACGATCGCGAGCGTGCCGGCGTATCTGTTCGTCGTGCAGCGAAATCCCGAGCGGCTCGGCTCCGAGGCCCTCCCCGCCCCGTCGGCCAAGGTGTGGGCGGGCGTCGCCGAACTGCTCGCCAAGGGGATCGACGCGCTGCCCGAGGGCGCGCTCGCCGCGATCGTCGTGGGCGCCCTCGTCGGCATCGCCCTCACGCTCCTCGAGGAGTTCGGTCCGGAGCGGCTGCGGCCGTGGCTGCCCTCGACGACGGGCCTGGGCATCGCCGGCGTGATCCCCGCCTTCAATTCGATCGCGATGTTCGCCGGGGCCCTCGTCGCCTGGAGTGTCTCGCGGGCGAATCCGCGAACCGCCGAACGCTTCGTCGTGCCCGTGTCGAGCGGCCTGATCGCCGGCGAAAGCCTCGTGGGCGTGGCGATCATCCTCGGCCTCGAGGTCGCCAAGCTCCTCGGCGGCTAGCCGTCACGCCGTGACGAGGCCGCACAGGATGCGGACCGCCTCGTCCACCTCGTCGAGGTCGATCCACTCGTCGGCGGTGTGGGCCTGCGCGATCGATCCGGGCCCGAACACCACGCTCGGCACGCCGGCCGCGGCGAAGATGCTGGCGTTGGTGCCGTAACGGGCGGCGGTGCGGCGACATTCGATGCCGATCGCGGCCGCCGCCGCCTCGAGCGCCGTGCCGCAGCCGGCCGCCTCAGCATCCGGGAGCCCGGCGCTTTCCACGAACGGCGCGTCGTGCTCGATCCGGGCACCCGGCACGGCGGCGGCGATCCTCCTGATCACCTCGTCGCGAGCCTCGACGGGCGATTCCCCGGGAACCAGCCGCCGGTCGATCTCCAGCACGACGAGGTCGGGCACGAGGTTCACGCCCGTGCCACCACGGATCGTGCCGACGCTCAGTGTCGGCGGTCCGCACGGATGATCGGGCCGCCGCCGCAGGAGTTCGCGGGCCAAGTCCTCGATCGCGAGAACGGCCCGGCCCGCCGGGTAGATCGCGTTGTCGCCCTGCTCCGGGAACGCGCTGTGGCAGGCGCGGCCGTGCACCCGGATCCGCCAGCGGACCGCCCCCTTGTGCTGCGTGACGATGTCGAGCGTGGTCGGCTCCGCCACGATCGCCGCCGACGGCCGGCCGCCGAGCAGCGCCCTGGCGGCGGTGTCGGACGAGGGCGCGTCGCCCTCCGCCGCGGTCCACAGGCGGGAGATGGCCTTCGCCCCCGAGAATCCGAATTCCTCGTTGACGGTGGCCGAGAAGACGACGGTCGCCAGCCGCGGGCTGCCCGACGCCTGCAGACGGGCCAGCGCCGTGAGCATCGCGGCCATGCCCCCTTTCACGTCGCACGCGCCGCGGCCGTACAGGCGGCCGTCCCGCACGAGCGGCGAGAACGGCTCGATCGTCATCCCATCGGCGGGCACGGTGTCCTGATGGGCGTCCCAGAGGATGACCGGCGCGGCTGCCACCGTCGCCTCGAGACGGGCGATGACGTTGTCTCGGCCGGGGGACACCGGCTGCCGGGCCCAGGCGACGCCCGCCGCCGTGAATCGCTGCACGAGGTGGTCGGTGACCCGTCCCTCGAGATACTCGGGGCCGGAAACCTCGCGGCCCATGGGATTGACGCTGGGCCGCCGCACGAGATCGGCGAGCGTGGCGACGTGGTCTGTCATCACGTCACACCCTACCAAACCAGGCCGTTTCTTTCCCCCACCGCCGGCTGCGTGATACGATTCGGGAGGTTGCCAGGGTTCGTGTGCACTCCATCCGGGTCTGCCGCATGTCGCGCGGTCTGTGTCTGACGTTCGTTCTTGCGCTCGCGAGCGTCGCGGCCCACGCCAGGCCGGCGACGGCGCAGTCGTCCGACGACGAGAAGGCGATCCGCGCCGCCGGCGCGGCCTACCAGGAGGCGCTCGCCCGCGGCGATGGCAAGGCGTTGGCCGCGCTGTGGACGGCGGATGGAGACATCGTCGACGACCGGGGGCAGACCATGCGGGGCCGCGACACCGCCGCCCTCGCCACGCCTCCGGCCCCCGGCACGCCGCAGCCCGACTTTCAGGTGCACGACACGACGCTGCGGTTCCTGACCCCCGACTGCGCGGTCGAGGACGGCATGATCGACGTCGTGGTGCCGAACGCCGCCACCCCGCATCTCGGCCACTACTCGGCGATCTGGGTCCGCCAGGGGGGCGAGTGGAAGCTTGCCGGCCTGCGTGAAGCCCGCCTGCCGGCGGCCGGCGGAGCGGCCCAGCTCGCCGATCTCGAATGGATGGTGGGTGACTGGTCGGTCGTGGACAACTCGGCCGGCAACGGGAAGACCCCACGGCCGTCGATCGAAGTCAGCGTCCGCTGGAACGCGAGCCGCACGTTCCTGCTCCGCGACATGAAGATCACGCCCGCCGCGGCGCCGGCCGCCGGGTCCGCCGAATCCGCCGTGCCGATGCAGGTCACCCAGCGCATCGGCTGGGATCCGCTGACGCGACAGATCCGCTCGTGGGTGTTCAGCGCCGATGGCGGCCACGGCGAGGCTTTCTGGAGCCGCGACGGAGGATCGTGGCTGGCGCGGACGACGGCCGTGCTGCCCGACGGGACGCAGACGGCTTCGCTCAACGTCTACACGTTCGACGGCAAGGACCGCTGCACCTGGCAGTCGTTCCACACGCATGCCGGCGGCGAGCGCCTGCCGCCCGTGAACATGACGATGATCCGCAAGCCGGGGAGGCCCACGAAATGACGCTCCGCGTGCGGCGGCTCCTGGCCGTGATCCTGCCGCTCGCCGCGGCGGTGACGGCCGCTCCAGTCACGATCTCCGCCGATCCGCCGGCCAGCCGGGCGCCGGCTTCCGCGGATCCCCAACCGCAGGACGACGTGGCCAAGAAGGCCGAGATCCTCCGCAGCGCACGCTGGCGGCGCGCGATCTTCGAGCTCGGTGAATGGCTCGACTCGCAACAGATCTACCCGCCCAAGCAGGTCCTGAAGATCAAGAGCGACTTCAACCACCGCGTGGCGAGGATGTCGTCCTACGAGCTCGAGTATCTGCTCGAGGATCTGGAATCGAAGTTCAAGGTGATGGATTCGCCGGAGGCACAGGACGCGCGGGCCTGGGTCGGCCAATACCTGGCGGCGATGTCGGACCGGAAGCGCGACGAGGTGCTCAAGGACATCCCGAACGTCGTCAACATGTCGGCCGGCGAACTCGCCCAGGAGATCCAGAAGATCGAGACGAAGCGGCAGTCGCTGCAGCGGCAGCAGGCCGCGTTCGAGCAGGGCCGACAGCAGCTCGTCGAGCAGGCCCAGGAGGCGCGGCAACTCACGGCCCAGGCCGCCGCGGCGGCCGCAGCCCAGGCCAACGCCGGCCCGGCCTCCTCCCCCTACCGGAGCCAGGGCGGCGGCAAACCACCGTTCGCCGACAGTCAGGGCGGCGGCATGTCGATCGGCGTCGGCCCGATGGGCGCGTACGTCGGGTTCACGGTCGGCAATTTCTAGTTTCACGCCGCGGCTCGGCATCCGGCCGACCGCGGCTTGGCAGGCATCCGCCTGCCGGCACGAAACCGGCCCTCCAGGCCTGACCCGGGACGGCCGTGCGATGCTCGCTTCACGCCGCGGCTCGGCATCCCGGTGACGATTCTCGAAGCGTGCAGCCACGTCAACACTGGCCAAGAATTCGCAACACAGACAGGTGCAGTGGCGACTGGCCGGGCGAAAAGATGGTGACGTACCGCGATCTCGTCGCCGGCAGCACTGTCGTCGAGGGCACATTCGTGTGATCGAGGAAGCCCTGCGTGACCGTCAGCGGCCACGTTGCCGCGAAGGCCGGAAGCGCGGTGTCATGAAGCTCGCAGAAGAGGTGTGCCGCACGCTCGCGGCAACAGTCTGTGCGATTCCGCACCTCAATGCCGTGGATGACGCACTGTCGGCCCAGGTCCACGGTGATTCTTTGATTGATGCCGAAGCCGGTATGAAAGAAGTAGGGTTCTTTCGCCTCGACGATTCCGCGGTCGGCATGCCCGGGATAGGCGCCGCTGAGCGTGAATGGCTTCCCGGCAGCCAGGTCGGTCAGTGCTTGCGGAAGCCCACCCGGCTCGCGGGCGGAATGAATCGTCCCCAGGAGCAGGTCCCGCACGCGCATCAGCGTCGTCAGCTCCGCTCGCAGGCGTGCCTCTGAGTGTCGGCAAAAGTCCAGGCGGTCGTGCAGTTCCTTGATGACCGCCGCATCGGGTCGAGGCCCCGCATTCCAGGCGTCGTTGAGGAACAACGGTGGCCTGTCTGCGACATTCCGGGCGATGTCGAGCGGGTGAGGCAGCATGGGAGCCTTCAACGGCAGGCCCTCCACGCCGGACATCCTGTCACGACGGAGGTACGTGATCTCGATGATCTCGGGGATGTTGAGATCGCATCCCTGAAGATGGTACTCGCCGCATGCATTGTTCGGCCGGGCATGGACGCAGACGAAATGCCTGTGAAGGACGGATAGCAGTCGGCCGATACCCCGAGCAAACGCCACCGGATCACGTGCTGCAGACAGTCCGTGCAGCTCGATCACGATGATCCGGAATCTGCACAGGTCGTCGGCCGGCGTCGCGAGTAGGTTGCGGACCTCCGCGCCCTCGATGTCCATCTGAAGCATCAAGTCGGCCGATCCGGGCGATTTGTCCGCAATCCAGTCGTGCAAGGAGATGCTGGTGCTCGCCCCGTCGGTATCCAGCCATTTCTTGGTGAACGTCTGCATGCCCTCGATCAGCGGCGTGCGAAACATCGCAATATCGCTCGAATAATCGCACATGTGGGAGGGGATCCCAAACCGCCGCGCGAGATCATCCTCGAAGGCCTTGCGGTTGTTGACTCCAGGGGAAAAGCAGGCCTGAATCCCGTCCAGATCATCGGGGACAAGATACGCGCCATCGCCGGCGCCCCCGATCCGAATGAGATCGAACGGACAGGGCTGCGGTCGCATCAGCGACAGGGCGTCATTCACCGTTGGCACGATTTCCATGGCAATCAGCTGTCCCAGGCGACCGGTCGCCGAGCACTCCCACGTGCCTGTCACTCAAGGTCCTGGCATCCGACGCGCGGTCATTCGGTCATCAGCCACGATTCATGGACCGACGATGCGCACGCCGCGGCCATCTTTGAAAACAGGGATACCTCGTCGTGGATCACTCGCGTCGCGTTCAACATGACGGCAAAATCACGCAGGCACTCCGCGTTTACCGTGAATCGCGAGACGCCACGAGCGTTCAGATCTCGCGTCGATGTCTGGTGAATGCCCGATCCGGAGAGCGAGGTATCCATGCTGTGCGAGAGATACGTGCCGCATGTGAACCGCTCGATCCATCGCTCAGCCAACCAGGCCGAATCGGAAATGATGAACAGCGGCCTGTGCGACACGCCGTCGACACCCTGTGAACAGTATTTGTCCCAGAGCGCGTCCAGATAGCTGTCGAGGTCCGGGAATTTGGCGTCGATCTTCTCGGCGAGGGACTTGAGCGCGACGTCTCCGCCGGCCCATTTTTTCGACCCGGCCCGCAGGTGCAGCAGATCGTAGTGACCCCGAACCAGCCCGCGCTTTCGGCCAAAGTCTTGGATAAAGCCGCTGAGCCAGCGGTTTGCCCTGATGTGGCCGAAATCAGAGTACCGAAATCCGCGAAATCCGGTTCCGACGTAGACGACGACATCCTCATCGAAGTCGGGTGTTTCGAAGTCGGCGATGCTCTTGAACAGTGTGCCGTGATCCTTGCCGGTGAACAGTTCCTTGTAGCACCAGCTCCGGAACTCGGGTTCCTCCATGTGCTCTCGCCACACGCGGGGGTGTACGCTCCACTCTCCCCCGACGAGCCGGAACAGGGAGAGGAATGAATCCAAGCCAAAGTGCTTGAGCCCGACGAGATCGAAGAACGCGTCGAACGAGTCGCGCGGGTCGTCGGCCCACTCCGAATCTCTCCAGTCAACGACGAGGAATCGGCCGGTTGCCTTGCTGTAGGCGATCACCTCGAGCAGGCATTGCAGCCGGTCACCAAAGCCGGCAGTGCCCTTGAATACGACGAATTTCATGCGCGGTCCGAATCCGAGGCCCTCCGTTCAGCAAAGAGCCGGTCCCGATGTTGGAGCAGTTCCTGGAATCCGGTCCTGAAATCGGGGCGAATCCCGCCCTCGTGACACCTCAGCATACCCGACGGCAAGGGGTTAGGACGTCCAACGGAAGTTGCCTCGTTCGCCGGTCGTCAGAGTCAAGCCGCTGGTGGCGCATCCATCACATTCTCAGTCGTGGCACGCCTGGGCGGAGCCGCGTGCGTTCGGGCAGGGTCGAGGTGGCCTGTCGGGATGTGGCCTTGGATCGCGGTGTGCCGGGTGCCGGGGCTTGGGGCTGCCCGCAAAACCGTCCCCACAGGCACCAGCCAGGCAATCCAGTTCGGCGCGGCGATTGCCGTCCTGTGGGGCAAGCGTCTCGCTTGCCGTCCCGTGGGGCAAGCGTCTCGCTTGCCGTCCTGTGGGGCAAGCGTCTCGCTTGCCGTCCTGTGGGGCAAGCGTCTCGCTTGCCGTACGACAGGCTCCAGCCTG
>RFUD01000410.1 GCA_009923125.1 Planctomycetia bacterium | reverse complement strand
CAAGGCTGCGAACGTGGCCAACGCGAGCCACGCGTTCTGGGGACGGCGGGCGAGTGTCATCAGGGACGTACTCCGCGGAGGGGAAGGGCAATTCGTGTGTCTGCCCCGGCATAAATCAGCTACCAGCATAAATCGGAATCGGGACAATGCGAGCGATCCCATGCGCAAAACCTCAAGTCGACGCCGGTAGCGTCACCGCCGGAATGGGGCTCATGAAACCCGCTCGAGCTTCGTGATCCGGCCGGTGGAGACCCACTCCGCGACGAAGATATCACCCGACGGGGTGAAGCAGGCGTCGTGCGGGTGGACGAACTCGCCGTCCTTCCACTGGTCGGGCTGGCCGCGGAGGTTCTTGATCTCATCGAGCCGCTCGACCGCCCGCCCGAGTCGGGCGACCGGCTGGTTCTTCTCGTCGAGCAGCGTCACGCAGGCCTTGAGTTCCGGCACGACCATCAGGCTCTGCCAGGTGTCGAGGTTCGCCGGCAGTCCGAAGCCCGAGACGGTCTCGCGGTAGGTGCCGTCCAGCGAAAACGTCTGCAGCGTATGGTGGGCCCGGTCGCAGACGACGATCATGGGCTCGCGCGACGCTCCCTCGGCTGCCGGACGGCGGTCGATCCAGATGCCGTGGGGCGTGTTGAACGTCCCTGTGCCGTCCCCCGCACCACCGAACGCCCCCACCCACTTCGCGTCCTTGTCGTAGCGGTGGATCCTGAACGAGCCGTAGCCGTCGGCGAGCAGGAAGCCGCCGTCGTCGAAAAATGCGAAATTCGTCGGCAGGAAGCCCTGCCGGTTCCAACTCGGCTTCGTCGAGACGTCCTCTCCCGGGGCGTATGCGCCCGACTCCATCGGCGCTTTGCGAAACCAGACGATGTCGCCGGTCGGTGTCATCTTGGCGAAGGCCTTCACGCCCTGGTAGCCGCAGACGTAGAGAAACTCCTCGCCGCCCTCCCGGCGGATCTCGATGCCGTGGCCGCCGCCCTGAAACTCGCCGCCGAAGGCGCGGATGAATTTCCCCTGGGGATCGAACACGAAGATCGCCGGATGGTCCTTCTTGTTTTTCTGCCCTTCGTGAATCACGTACAGGTTTCCCGCCCCGTCGACGGTGACGCCATGCGTGGTCTGCCACGTGAACCGGTCGGGCAACTGCGGAAAGTGGTGCTTCACCCGGAACGCGTGCGCTCCCTCGCCGACGATCGTCTCGGCGCCCAGCCGGCGGTTGCGGGCGAACGCCGGCGCGGAGGCGGCCGCCGCCGCCCCGGCTGCGAGGACCGTGAACGTGCGGCGGGAAAGCCGGGCGGGCGGCCGATGGTCGAGCGGCGGCATTCACGACTCCTTCGTGAGACAGGTCGAGCACGCCGCGCCTCGGCGGCGCGACACTCCCCAACCACCGAAAAATACCACGAAATCGGCCGCATCGTCCGCCGCCCTCGCCGAGGGATCGACGCCGGCGCACCACCCGCGCGACAGCCTCGCGCCCCGAAACGCTAGCGAAAGGCGTTGAAAACGGCCTTCGCGGTTCGGCATGGCATGTGCATTGGTAGTGGACGTCGGCAGGTCACCGCGACCAGCCATCACCGTCCGAGGACCCGCTGAGGAGCACCGACCATGAAGAAGATCGAAGCCATCATCCGCCACTTCAAGCTCGAGGAGGTGAAGGACGCCCTCAACGCCCTGGGCGTCAAGGGCATGACCGTGACCGAAGTCCGCGGCTTCGGCCGCCAGAAGGGCCACACGGAGACCTACCGTGGCGCCGAATACTCGGTCGACTTCCTGCCCAAGGTGAAGATCGAGGTCGTGGTGGGCGATGACGAGGCGCAGAACGTGATCAGCAAGATCATGACGACGGCCCGCACCGGCCAGGTGGGCGACGGCAAGATCTTCGTCACCAATCTCGCCGACGTGATCCGGATTCGCACCGGCGAAACCGCCGCGGCCGCCATCTAGTTGTATGCCCGCAGGGCCGGGTTGGGTCTTCTGGCCCAACCCGGCTTCTGGCTCCCCATATCCCGCTCGCCGGACGTTCGCCTCCGCCCTCCAGGCTACGGCTCACTCGGATTTGCCTGCGCTGCGCCATCCATGGCTCCGCTGGTCAAATACGCCGGCGAGCGGGACACGCGGAGCCCGAAGCCTCCTCAACTGAAACGGGAGGCGAGGGGTTACCCCTGCCGTTGAGACGGCGTATGTGACCAGCGCAGGCAGGAAGCCGGAGCGCAGGTACATCCGAGCGAGCGGAGGCCAGGATGGCAATCCTGTTCGGCACGGCACTTGCCGTCCTGTGGGGCAAGCGTCTCGCTTGCCGTACGACAGGCTCCAGCCTGTCATGCCTTCCCTCAACGCGCCCAA
>RFUD01000409.1 GCA_009923125.1 Planctomycetia bacterium | reverse complement strand
CACGAGCAGCGACGCGAGCCGTTCGCGGCGCGGGTCGCGGAACTGCCGCACGTAGGCGTGGGCATTGCGGGAGATTTGCTCGGCCTCGGCGGGATGCGCGATGTAATGCCGCATTTTCTCCTCAAAGTCGGCGTAGTCGGGGCGGATCTCGATGTAGTGGTGGTCCGGGACGAGCGTCCCCTCCATGAACCAGGTCTCGTACGTGGGCCGCGGCATCACGGCGACGGAGTTCGACGACATCGCCCACTTGAGGTTGCTGGCGACGTCGTTGCCCTCGAGCGAGACGATGAACTTGTAGCGCAGGTGGTCGTGCAGCGTGAGCGGCCTGCCCCGCCACTCCGGCGGCGCCTCGTCGCCGTCCTTCACCGACGCGGCGTCGCAGAGCGGGTGGCCGTGGAACATCTCCAGAAACCGACGCCTGTGCGGCTTGTGGCGGATGCTGCCGCGAAAGATCGCCTGGTCGCATTTCTCACCGAAGGCCCGCCGGTCGTCGAGGAAGATGAAATGCCGCACCTTGTCGAGGTTGAGCAGGACGGAGTTGCGGTTGTCTCCCTGGATCGGCCGACTCTTGACGATCGACGGGTGCGCGGGGACGTGCTTGATGTCGCCGAACAGGTAGTCCCAACGGAGTGCGGGATCGAACCAGCGCACGTATTCGTAGGAGTCGAAGAAGTACACGGTGAGCTTCCGACCGAGCCGGAAGTCGCCGATCCGCGGGGCCGACGCGGGGAGCGGTGTGGGGCCGTCGAGCCGATTGTAGTAGTCCACCCGTTCGAGGATCGCCTCGCGGTCGGGCCGTTCGTCGAGCGACGCGAGCGTGGCCGCGAGCCGCCGCCGCACGAGCGCCGGCGGCATGCACCAGCGCAGGAGGTTCCGCGCGTAGTAGGGTGTTTTCGCGTTCTTGCCCGTGGCGAGGATCGATCGCAGCATGGGCAGCAGGGATGGAGGGCACGGGTCAGGGAATGACCGGCTCGCCGAGCCGTTCCAACGGCAAAATGATACAGTATCGCGCCGTGGGCGTCAGTCGTCGTGGCCATCGGTCGTGAACCATGAGCAGAGCCGCCGAGGCCGGGATCGTCGTGATGGCCGTGCTCGCGTTGGCGGGCGCATTCACCTGGCTCGGGCCTGTGCTCAAGCCGTTTCTCGTCGCGGTGTTCCTGTTTTACGTGACGCAGTTCGGCGCGAAGATGCTCGCCCGGATCGGGCTCGGGCCACACACGGCCTACACCGGGCTGCTCGGCATCGTGATCATCCTCGCCGTGCTGTTCGGCCAGCTCGTCTACCGTGAGGCGGCGATCTTCGTGAACAAGTGGCCGAAGTACGAGGGCCGGATCACGAAGGCGATCAATTCCCTGCCGCAGGTCGATCAGCTCCTGCCCGACGTGGTCGGCATCGGCCGCTCCGCCTCGCCGGCGGCGGAGGCCCGCGGCGAAGACACCGCCGCGGGGCCGCCCCCCACGCCGCCGGCAGCCCCGGCGGAGGCCGCCTCGAGCGGCCAGCTTGGTGAGCTGTTCGGCAGTTTCTCGAAGTCGGCGCTCGACTACGTGCTCCGGCACACGCTCGGGGTCGCCGAGGTGTTCGTGCTCGTGCTCGTGTATCTGGTGTTTCTGTTCGTCGGCAGCCGGAAGCTTCCGGAGCGGATCCGGCGTGCCTTTCCCGGCGAGCAGGCGGAGCGGCTGCTCTCGATCGGCGACGGGATCACCCGATCGATGGAGCGGTTCATGGCGGTCAAGACGATCGTCGGCCTCGGCATGGGGGCGACGGCGGGGCTGTTGATGTATGGATTCGGGCTCGACCACTGGCTGCTGTGGGCGTTCCTGTTCTTCGCGTCGAACTACATCACCTACATCGGCAGCATCGTGGCCTGCATCCCGCCGATCGTGATGGCGTTTCTCGACCTCAACAGCGTCACCGCGGCGGTCGTGCTGGGCGTGCTGCTCGTGGCGAACCGGATGCTGTGGATCGACTTCGTCGAGATCCGGATGTCGGGCAAGGAGCTGAACCTCGACCCGACGCTGATGTTTCTCTGGCTCTCCTACTGGGGCTGGGCGTGGGGCGTGCTCGGCCTCCTGCTTGCCTACCCGATGATGGCGGCCGTGAAGATCGCGCTCACGCACATGAAGGGGGCTGCCGGCTGGGCCGTACTGCTCAGCGAGGAGTAGCGACGCCGACCGCCATGAAACCCACCCGGCTTCTCGACACCGCGACGACGCCCGACGGCGGCCCGATCACGCTTCACGAGCACGACGGCGCCCTCACGATCCGCGTGGGCGGCGTGGAGCTGATGTCCACGCGGCAGCACCACTCGGAGGAGCGGCTCGCCGAGCTCGCCTGTGCGGGCCTGCGGCAGCGGGGCGGCGCGGCGGTGCT
>RFUD01000408.1 GCA_009923125.1 Planctomycetia bacterium | reverse complement strand
TCGAAGTGGGTCGCGGTGTCGTCGGCCTCGTGACCGGCCCCGCCCCCCTCGTCTCCCGGACCCAGGACGTGCGCTCCGCCATCGCCGCCGAACTCGGCGTCGTCGTCCCCACGATCGCCTTTCGCGACGACGTGCGGCTGCCCGACCGTGGCTACCGGATCTCCATCGCCGGCGAGTCGGTGCGCGTGGGCGAGTTGGCCCGGGGAGAGGACGGCCCGGCCGCCGTGGCGACGCTCGCCGAGAGCCTGACCGAGGCGATCCGGGAGCGGGCCGACACGCTGCTGACCCGAGACGCGGTGGCCCGGCTCGTCGAAACGCTGCGGACCGCCCAGCCCGCCGTCGTCGGACAGATCGTGCCGGACGTGCTGTCGCTCGCGAAGATCCAGCGCACGCTGCAGTGCCTGCTCCGCGACGGCCTCCCGATCCGGCCGCTGGCGGAACTCCTCGAGCACATGGCCGACCACGCCGACGTGGCCGCCGATCCGGTCGATCTCGCCGAGGCGGTCCGACGGCAACTGCTGCCGGCGCTGCTTCGCCGGGTGCGCGACCCCGACGGCCGCCTGGTCGTGATCCGGCTGACGGAGCCGGCGGCCGCCGCGCTGGCGACGGATGGCGTCGGCCCACGCACGCGGGTCGAGGCGGAGGTGCGGAGGGCGGTCCGGCCGCGGCTCGACCGACACGCATCGGCCGTGCTCGTCGTGCCGGCACAGCATCGCCGGGCGATCCGCGACCGTGTGGCCCGGGTCGTGCCGGGGCTGGTCGTGCTGGCCGCCGCCGAACTTGCGGGCGAACAGCGGGTGGACGTGTTCGCATCGATCGGCGAACCCGACGCGACGCCCGTCGCGGACGTGGGGCGTGCCGCCTGACCCGGGCCCGACCAACAGCCGCAGAGCCCCGAACGAGAGGAAAACCGCGACGACCATGCCGGGTGCACGGGCGCCCGAAAAAAAACTCAAGCGACGTCCTGCGGCGACCGATGACAACGGATTCGCCGGAGGACGCGGTCCCGGCGAGCGGCCGTCACGGCCCTCGCCCGCCCCCAACCGTAGTCCCAATCAAGGAGGATGCCGTGGCGAATCAATTGTCTGCCGAGGAAGTGCAGGATCTCTGGAAGCGGATCAAGGCGGACCCTTCGAACGAGGACCTGCGCAACCGGCTGATCGAGATCTACCTGCCGTTGGTCAAGTACAACGGCGAACGGATCTGGTCGCGGCTGCCCGAGGGTGTCGAGCTCGACGATCTCGTCTCGGCCGGCACGTTCGGCCTGATGGACGCCATCGACGCCTTCGACATGTCGCGCGGCGTGAAGTTCGAGACCTACTGCGTGCCGCGCATCCGCGGCGCCATGCTCGACGAGCTGCGGACCATGGACTGGGTGCCGCGGCTGGTGCGTTCGAAGGCCAGCAAGCTCAACGAGGCGGTGAAGACGCTGGAGGCGAAGCTCGGTCGGAGCCCGTCCGACGAGGAGGTCGCCGAGCACATGCAGCTGTCCCGCGAGGACTTCGAGAAACTGCTCGTGGAAGCCAACGCCGCGAGTCTCGTGAGCCTGAACAAGAAGTGGTGCGAGACGGACAGCTCGAAGGACGTCCGCGAAATCGACATCCTCGAGGACAAGAAGGGGGACGACCCCACGCGGCGGATCCAGAAGGCCGACCTCATGCGGCTGGTCACCAAGGGCCTGAGTCGCAACGAGCGGCTGATCATCATCCTCTACTATTACGAGGAACTGACGATGAAGGAGATCGGGGCCACGCTCGACCTCTCCGAGAGCCGCGTCAGCCAGATGCACAGCGCCATCGTCGAACGCCTGCAGAACCAGCTCGAGCGGCGGCGGCCCGAGTTCGCGATGTGAGGCCCGGCAGGCTGGGCGGAATGCACAGGCTTCTCCGCCCCCCGCAGACTCGCACAATGCCGGTGACTGGCAGAAAAAATTTCGGTTGAAGTTTCGAGGGTCGATGTGACGAAGAACAACGGATGGCCGCAGTGAATGACCGACGACGTCGGTCGGACGCTGGCCGACGACTGGTGTCGCCGGAACACGAAAGCGCGGCAACAATAGGAGCGAACACAGACGGATGACGATCGCCTGAATCCGACCGAACCATCCGACGCCTGGCCGCGTAGAGGCCGGTCGGGGGTCACAGGGAAGCCGGAAGGCGAATCACCACACCGTCTGCAAGGAGTGCAACCATGAACATTCTCGGAATCTTCTCGACGCACGGTGCCCAGTCGATCGGTGGCGTGAAGGGCGTGGAGTCCACGCAGGCCGCCCAGGCCGCCATCCAGCAGGGCGTCGGCGAGGTGCACGACTCGGTCACGCTGTCGATCGACGCGGTCCGCGCCGCCGAATCGACGGCCGACATCCGCTTC
>RFUD01000407.1 GCA_009923125.1 Planctomycetia bacterium | reverse complement strand
GGCGGACCCGGGTCCGCCCCACGGCCTGCCGCAACCGGCGGCCGAACTCCGTCCAGCACTCATGCGCCGCCCGCTCACCGACCGCGACGACGCTCACGCAACGCATGGCGTCGGCGGCGTCGATTTGCACCTGGAGCCGGCGGGCGGGGAGGGCGACGCTCGTGCCCGCCCAGCGGGCCCCGGGATCGAGGGCGGTCGCCACCTGGGCCACGAACGGCCGCAGTTGATCCGACGTGATGTTGTAGATCACCAGCCGCGGCCGGGCCGCCAGGATGCAGACCGCGACGGCGAGACCGAACGCGAGCAGCCCGATCAGCCAGGTCCAGGCGGCCGACCCGAACGCGGGCTGCAGCAGGGCAAGCGGGCCGGCGCACGCCAGCCCCGCGACAGCGGCCGCCAGGAGAATCCCGTCCCAGGCCCCGGACACGACCGAGGGCCGCCGACGCAGATGCGTGGCCGCGAGCAGCGAGAGATAGCCGCCCAGCGGCAGAAGCGCGGCCCACAGCGGCGGAGGATCGAGCCACGCACTCATGTCATTGACGGTCTGGGACCACTCCGGACTAGCGGAACGCGAGCCAGGCGAGGAACGCCAGCCACGCGGCTTCGACCGCGAGCAACGCCATGAACCAGCTGCGGACGACACTGGCTCCCATGCGTCACGCCGGATCGGGAACGACAAACGAGCAGTCGCGACAGAAGGCCTCGTCGAAATCGTAGACGCCGTGAAAGTCCTCCCGCTTGTCCTTGCGGGTCTTCCGCATCTGGCCGATGTCGATCATGTTGAACACGATCTCGCCGAGATCGTCCGTGGTCCGCACGCCCCAGGCCGCGAGCACCGTGCGGGCGAGGTAGCCGTACTGTTGGATGGCGTAGTGCCGCGCGGCCTCGCACAGTTCCTGCCCGGTGAGATGCCGCTCGGCCGGCTTGCGGCGCGGCCTGCCCGACCGCGTCCGGGGGGTGGCGTCGCCCCGAGCCGGCTCGAGATCCTCCAGCGGCGGCTCGGCACCCAGCCCGAGGGATTCCTGGGCGAACGACAGGGCCTCGAGCACGAACAGGTAGGCGTCGAGTTTGTAGCGGGGATCCCGCTGCAGAAGCTGGCCCAGGGGATGGGCGGGATCGAGAGCGGCCATCGGAGCCTCGAGGACGGATGCGTGACGCGAGCCCGAGAGTATACCGGCCGCAGCCGCCCCTGCGCGGGGCGCGGTGACACACGAATCGCCGCTTCTGCCCGCTACCGCGGCAGGGCTGCGGGGGCGGCCGACTGCCGGGGCGGTGCCTGGGCGGCCCCGCCCTGACCATCCTCCAGGATGAACGTGTAGCCCAGCGGGGTCACCGGCTTGGAGAAGTCGCGGATCATGTCGAGCCCCTTGTCGATCAGGCTCGTCCGCGGATCGAACTGGTAGACGTCGCGATCCTGCCCGCCCGGCTTGAAGATCTGCATGGCGAAGGGCATCAGGTCACGGGCCTGGAGGATGAGTTCCACCTTGGAAAAGTTCGCCGCGTCCGCCTGCATCCGCGGCAGCGCCTCCAGCCAGATCTGGTCGGTGACGCCGGGCGGCGTGACGAGCCGCATGGCATACCGCTTCCTGAGCGTGTCGGCCTTGGCCCCGAACACGAACGGCAGCGGGCCGTCGCTGATCGCCCGCCCCTGCATCTCGGGCGGGAGCCTGGTTTCGCGGAGCTGTCGCTCGGCATGCCGGAATTCGTAGATGCTCGCGCCGTTGCACACCCAGTGTTCCCCGGCCTCGCCGACCCGCGGTTCGTAGCGGCGGGTCTCGCCGTTCCACTGCTTCGACTCCTTGACCCGGTACAGGCCCTTGTCGGGTGAGGCGTACTTGATCTCACCCGAACTCTCCGAGAAGGCGAGCCGCTCGCCGCCCTGATCCGCCGGGCTCCAGGCGTTGTATTCCCACTTGTAGAACGTGCACGACCAGGTCGTCACGGCGGCGTTGCGGGCCTCCCAGGCGGCGAGCAGCCGGTCGAGGGCCGCCTGCTGCTCCGGCGAGAGCTGCGGAAACGCGGGCGCCGCGGTCCCGGCTGCGGGCCGTCCCGGAACCTGCGCCGGCGGCTGCGACCATGCCGAGCCGGCCGGCATCGCGGCGAGCGCGGGGCCGAGCAACACGGCGGCGATCAGGCGGAAAGCGGACGGCAGCGGGTGGCGACGCACGGGGGAAACCTCCAGGGCACCCGGAAACCTAGCAGCCGCAAGGCCCCCGGAGCGAGGCCGTTTTGAGAGCGGCGGCCGGGCGGACGTGGCGGGCCAGCGGGGCCGACGGCCCCACCACGGCCGGGCCGCCGTACACTCGGTGCCCCCCGCCCGGAGTCGCCCCATGCCCCTCATCGTCGCCGCCTTCTCCATCAAGCCATACGACCGCGAGTACCTGGAACGGGC
>RFUD01000406.1 GCA_009923125.1 Planctomycetia bacterium | reverse complement strand
GTCACCCTGCCGCTCGACACCACGGTCGAGTTCGGCACGCCGCAAGCGGTCGCCATGAGCGGCACGGCGCACACGCTTGCCTCGACGCTCGACGCCAGCGGCATCAGCCTCTCGGCCAAGCTCAAGTCGAGCGACCAACAGTCGCTCAAGGCGGCCAACGGCAGCGAGCCGAAGCTGAAGGACTTGCTGACGCGGGGAGACACCGACTACGGCGACTCGAACAACGCCCAGAACATATGGGACTACGTTTTTCGGTCAAAGTACGACACGAAGACGGGCAACTCCGCGCTCAGTGACCTGATCCAAAAGCAGGCCAATGGCGTGACGAATGACGCCTTCACGCTCTCTGGGTCGGGCTCGGGGCTCACCGTCGAGAACACGGCCCGCGTGGTGCTGGGCAGCACGGCGACGCTCGCCACGGCCGGCAAGGTGTCGCTCGCGAGCAGCATCGCCGAGAAGGTGAAGAGCAATGTCGAGGCGACGGTCTCCAAGCCCAACAAGGGCGAGTTGGCGGTCGCCCTGGCCATCGACGTCGTCGACGTCTCCAACACCGCGCGGACGATCGTCGGGGCCAATGCGTCGGTCACCGGCGGAGAAGGCGTGGTCGTCGACTCGAAGGTCGTTTACCCCTGGGCCTTCCAGTCGTCGTGGCTCGGAAAAAACCAGTGGGCCGAGAACCTCAGTGGGGACACCATCCCCACGCTCGCCAAGCTCATCGGCGGCAAGTTCGGGGTGGACGATTGGTTCGTGAACCACTGGGCCAACGCCGGCGTCAAGCAGAACAACTTCACGGACAAGCAGCTGAAGGCGACGCTCACCTCCAGCCTCGCGCTCGTCACGTTCACCAATGAGTCCACCGCACGAATCGAGGATGGCGCCCGGGTCAACGTGGACACGGCCGGGATCTCCATGCCGGCGGCCAACCCCGTATCGGTCACGGCCTCGACCGACGTCGCCCAGACCGGCTTCGCCGGACTCGTCTACATCGACCTCTCCCCCGACAACATCTACAAGAAGATTCGCCGGGGCGACAAGACGACCAACTCGCTCCTGGTCGCCGCACAGGGTGAGACCTCGATCGGCGGTAGCGTCGGCATGTTCACGGTCGATAACACGACGCAGGCCTACGTGGGCGGCCTCGAGACCGAGACCGTCAACGGCGTCACGCGACCGATCCGCACTCCGAACGGTCCGCTCCGCGTCTCCACCGGCTCCGGCCCGCTCGAGGTGGCGGCCAGCAACAGCCTCCTGATCGTGCAGCTCGGTCAGGGCGGGGGCGACGCCAGCAGCCTCGGCATCTCCGGCACGGCCGCGGTGGTGAACGTGAAGGGCCAGAAGGCCGACGCCGCGATCCTCGGCGCGAGCGACCAGAGCCGACGCCGGCAAGGTGGACGTCAGCGCCGCCGACACCTCCTTCGTGATCCCGATCGCCGGGGCGGTGATGGTGTCGAAGAACAAGGCCGTGGGCGTGAGCACGGCGATCGCGCTGGTGAATCGTGACGTGGCCGCCCGCATCGGCGGCCGGGATGACGAGACGACGACCGTCGGCTGGCTCGACACGCTCACCGCGGCGGGCAACGTCGGGCTCACGGCAAAGGCGGGCGGTGCGGTAACGCCCTCGGCGCTCGCCGCGGCTGTGGGCTCGACCGTAACACCAAAGGGGTCGGAAGACCTGATCGAAGATTTCCTCCTCGACATCGATCCCGAAGGTCCTGGTGTCGGTGCTGGACCGCCCCCGGTTGGCAGATTCGGCCTCGCGGTCTCTGGCGATTATGTCGAAGCCCTCGTGATCGATTCCGTCCAGGCCGCCGTGAACACGCACGGCACGCTCGCCGTTGCCGCCGGCTCGGGCCCGCGGTCGCTCGCCCTCTCGGCCACGAACGACACGCTCCTCCAAGCTACCGGGGGCGCAGCCGCATTCATCAAGAGTGACGCTGGCAGAGGGGAGAAAGGAGGCAGTTCGCTCGGCCTCGCCGGCTCCGCCGCCGTCACCACGGCGTCCTCGACGGTCACGGCCCTCGTGCGGCAGGTGGAGGTGCGGGGGTTCGCGATCGACGTTCACGCGACCAACGCCCGAAGGATCGGCGGTCTTGCGGCCAGCGGCAGCGGCGCCACCGCCGGGAACTCCGGCACGACGAACCTGCAGGTGGTCGGCTCGGTTGTCGTCAACACGATCACCACGGTCACCCGTGCCCGGATCGACTCGGCCACGGGCACGGGCCTCGGCGACGTGTCGGTCGCCGCCAAGGCCGACGAGAAGATCTGGAGCGCCGCGGGGTCGTTCCTCTTCAACTTCTCGCCGACCGGCGCCGCAGCGGGCCAAACGCCCGGCAAGAGCCTCGGCATCGGCGCGTCGGTGGCGGTACAGAACGTCACCTCGACGACGACCGCCACG
>RFUD01000405.1 GCA_009923125.1 Planctomycetia bacterium | reverse complement strand
GAAGCGCAGTCGGAGTCGAGTGAGCGGAGGGCTGGAGGCCCGCAGCGAACGTCCGGCGAGACGGTACGGGGTAACCCCGAGCCGGGTTGGGCGCGTTGAGGGAAGGCATGACAGGCTGGAGCCTGTCGTACGGCAAGCGAGACGCTTGCCCCACAGGACGGCAATCGCCGTGCCGAACAGGATTGCCCGGCTAGGCAGCGGGGGCGAGGATCTCGCGGAGTGCCGCGACGATGTCGGGGTACTGGAACACGAAGCCCGTGTCGTGGGCCACCTTCGGGACGACCCGCTGCGACGCGAAGAGCACCTTCGCGAACTCGCCGAACGCCAACCGCAGGCCGAAGTACGGCGCGGGCAGGAATGCGGGCCGGTGCAGTTGTCGCGCGAGCGCCTTCGTGAAATCGGCGTTGCGGACGGGATTCGGGGCGACCGCGTTCATCGGTCCGCTCAGCGACGGCGTGTCGGCGGCGTGCAGATAGAGCCGGGCCAGATCGGCCACGTGGACCCAAGGCATCCACTGCCGACCGTTGCCGAGCGGGCCGCCGGCGCCGAGCTTGAACGGGAGGAGCATCTTGCCCAGCGCTCCGCCGCCCGCGCCGAGCACGATCCCGGTGCGGGCGCAGACGACCCGCACTCCCGCCTGCTCGGCGGCATGCGCCTCCCGTTCCCACTCGACGCACACCCGCGCGAGAAAGTCGTCGGCGGGGGCGGCCGACTCGGTGAGTTCCTCGTCGCCGCGATCCCCGTAATACCCCACGGCCGACGCCGACACGAGAACGCGGGGCTTCACCACGGCCTGGACGATGCCCTGCACGAGGTTCCGGGTGCCGATCACGCGGCTGTCCCGGATCCGGGCCTTCTGTTCCGCCGTCCAGCGGCCTTCGGCCACCGACTCGCCCGCGAGATGCAGCACGGTGTCGATGCCGGAGAACGCCTCCTGCGGCGGCGGACCCTGCATGGGGTCCCAGCGGATGATCCGGTCGCAGAGGTGGCCGATCGTCCGTCGGGCGCGATCGGGATCGCGGGACAGGGCCACCGGCCGATCCAGCAGCCGCAGCAGCCGCGGCCCCACGAACCCGGTCGCACCGGTGACCAATGCCTTCATCATCCGCTCCTTCTCGCCCGCGTGGGGCTTCGAGTGTGCAAAAGTTGCCGCACGGCTGTGACGCCGCCGGGTCGCCGGAAGTATAAACACGGTTCTCCGTCCTGGCTGTCTCCCCGGCGTTCGCCGTCTTGCTCGCCCACCTCTCGCAGTCGATCCGCGCCGCGCTCGCACCGTTCCTGCCCCGCGGCGCGCTGCGCCGTGACCTGTGGGCGTCGGTCGCCGACGCGGTGGCGTTCAGCGTGATGATCGGCTGCGGTGAAACCTACATTCCGGCCTTCGGCCTCGCGCTCGGGCTCGGGCCGGTCGCGGCGGGGATGCTGGCGAGCCTGCCGGTGCTCGTGGGCGCGGTCGTGCAACTCGTCACGCCGCTGGCCGTGTCGCGCCTGGGCACGAACCGGGGCTGGTGCGTCGCATGCACGTTGATCCAGTCGCTGAGCTTCGTGCCGCTGGTCCTGTGGGCGATCCGCGGACACGCCTCCCTGGTCGAGTTGTTGGTGGCCGCGAGCCTCTACTGGTCGGCCGGCATGGCGGGTGGCCCGGCCTGGAACGCCTGGATCGGGACGCTCGTGCCCGAGCGGATGCGGACCGCGTTCTTCGCCCAGCGCAACCGCCTCGGGCAGTTCGGCGTGTTCGCCGGATTCGTGATCGGCGGCATCATCCTGCAGATCGGCGAGGCGCGGGACGTCACGCTCCTGGCCTTCGCGTTGATCTTCAGCGCGGCCGCGTTCTGCCGCCTCGTCTCGACGCTCCTGCTCGCCAGCTGCCGGGAGGTGCGCCGGCCGGAGCGGGCCTCCGCCGACGGCGGCCTGCGCACGATCCCCGCGCGGTTGGGCCAGGCCGTCGGCTCGATCGCCCGTTCCCCCTCGGGATCGCTCGTGGCCTACGCCTGCTGCCTCGCGTTCGGGGCGCACTTCTCCGGCCCGTACTTCACGCCCTACATGCTCCGCGAGCGGGGCTTTTCCTACCACGCCTTCATGCTCGTGATCGCGACGCAGTTCCTGGCGAAGGCGGTCGCGTTGCCGGCGCTCGGCCGGCTCGGCTCCCGGATCGGCTCGGTGGGCCTGCTGCACGTCGGTGGGTTGTCGGTGATTCCCCTGGCGATGCTGTGGCTGGTCTCCGACGACGTCTGGTACCTGATGGGCGTGCAGCTCGTGGCGGGCGTCAGTTGGGCGGCCTACGAACTCGCGTTGGCGCTGCTGTTTTTCGAAGCCGTCCCGCACCGGGAGCGAACGGCCGTGGTCACGGCCTACAACCTCGGCCTCGCGGTGGCCACGGTGGCGGGTGCGGGGGCCGGGG
>RFUD01000404.1 GCA_009923125.1 Planctomycetia bacterium | reverse complement strand
CTCGAAGCCTGCCCGCAGTACACGAAGATCGAGGTGGTGCGGCGCGAAGACGAATCGGAGGCCGACTTCGAGCAGCGGCGTGCCGCCGCCTACGACCACGGATTCATCGGTGCCCACGCCATCAGTCAGGCCGTGCTCTTCAACGGGCATCCGACCGGCCGCATGATCGCCGACGAACGCCTCGCGTCGCTGACATCGGTCGGCGGCATCCAGCAGTGCGGCAACGCGCAGAATTGCGTGGCCGTCTGCCCGAAGCACATTCCGCTCACGCGGTCGATCGCCCGCGCGGGCCGCGCCGCGACGGTGTGGGCGATCAAGAAACTCTTCGACCGCTGAGTGGCTCAGCGCGTCCAGATGCCGGCTTCGGGCTGCCCGTGTCCCGTCGCCGGACGTTCACTCCGTTGGTGTGCGCCGGCTCGGGATTACCCCGTACCGCCTCGCCGGACGTTCGCCTCCGCCCTCCAGGCTTCGGCTCACTCGGAGCGACTGGCGCTGCGCCATCCTGGCTGCGCTGGTCGCAAACGCCGTCTCAGCGGTAGGGGTAACCCCGAGCCTCCCCTACGGAGAAACGATGTCAGGCCCGGAGGGCCGGGTAAGCACCAGCCGACGGAGGTCGGCCAAAGGAAGATGGCACGAGGCCATGTTTCCTGTGAACACAGGAGCCCGAGCCGGCGCCAACCAGTTGACGCAGCGTCGTCACCCCGCAGCCGCAGCGAAGAGCTTGTCCATTTCCACGAAGACGTCGGGGGCGATGTCTTCGGCGCGGATGTCGGGGGGGAAGCCGAGCGAGGCGTAGATCGACTCCACGATGCGCTTGGCGGCGTCCTTGTCGCCGGTCTTCTGCGCGGCCAGGCGCACGAGGACGCCGCGGAGGAGTTTGCGGCGGTGGCAGAAGATGTCGCGCACGAAGTCGTGGAATCGGGCGAGGTCGCCGATGCGAGCGCGGCGGGCTGGTTCGAGGTCGAGCCGCACGATCGCCGAATCGACCTTTGGACGCGGCCAGAAGACGCTCGGCGGCAGCACCCGCACGAGTTCCGAGCGACATTGCGCACCGATCCACACGGAGAGGGCGTTGTAGGAGTGCGAGCCGGCCGTGGCGGTCATTCGTTCGCCCATTTCGCGCTGCACGGTGACCACGGCCGCGTCGAACGGGCGGGGCAGGGCGAGGAGATTCGAAATCACGGGCGTCGCCACGCAGTAGGGGAGGTTCGCCACGAGGAGCAGCCGGCCGCCGGGGGCGGCCTCGAGGGCCGCTTCGACCGCCGCGAGCACGGCCGGGGCGAACCGGTGCTTGCCTGCGAGCACGTCGCCCTCCACGAGCGTCACGTTGTCGCAGTCGATCAGCTTGTCGCGGGCCAGGCAGGCGAGCCGGGAATCGACCTCGCAGGTGACCACGTGCCGGGCCGCGCGGGAGAGCCGTTCGGAGAGGGCGCCCGTGCCGGTGCCCACTTCGAGCACGACGTCGGCGGGGGTGATGCCGGCCGAGCGTTCCAGGAGATCGAGCAGGTTCAGGTCGACGAGGAAGTTCTGGCCGCGCTTCGCATCGATCACGAAGCCCACCTGCACGAAGAGCTGCTTGAGATACGCCGTCGTCTGCCGCGTGGGGGCGGTGGACGGGCTCGTCTCGCCGTCGTGCGGGCGCGGGGCGAGAGTCATCCGGGCACCGCCCGCGCTTCGAGCCACCGGGCCACGTACTTGAAGACGAGATCCGTTTCGAGGTTCACGGCGTCGCCCACGGCGAGCCGGCCGAGCGTGGTGTGTTCGAGCGTGTGCGGGATGAGGGCGACGCCGAACGTGGTCGCGTCGACGTCGACGACGGTCAGGCTCACGCCGTCGATCGCCACCGAGCCCTTCGCGGCCATCTGCGCAAGCAGGGCCCGCGGTGCGGCGAAGCGGCAGGTCACCCAGTCGCCCTCCTGCACGCGGGCAGCGAGGCTCCCCAGGCCGTCCACGTGGCCGGTGACGAGGTGGCCGCCGAGCCGATCGCTTGCCGTCAGCGACCGCTCCAGGTTCACCGGGCTTCCCGCCACGAGGCGGCCGAGCGTCGTGCGCGAGAGCGTTTCGGGGCCGAGTTGAAACTCGACCTCGTCGCCGTCGATCTTCACCACCGACAGGCAGCAGCCGCTCGTGCAGATGCTCTCGCCGAGCGTCGCCCCGCGGCCGATCGTGCCGGCGGCCACGCGCAGCCGCACGCCGGGCGGCTCGGGAATGATGGCGACGACGGTGCCGAGTGTTTCGACCAGACCTGTGAACATCTCTTTCCCGGCGAGGGGTGAGGGGGCTTCCGAAGGATAGTCGAAAGCGGCACAATCTGCCGCGACGCTTCTGCATCTTTCCCACCCCGAGGCCCACCGCCATGTCCACGATCGTCGACATCCACGCCCGCCAGATTCTCGACAGC
>RFUD01000403.1 GCA_009923125.1 Planctomycetia bacterium | reverse complement strand
CGAGGAGCACTCCGGCCGCATCACCTGGCGGGCGCCGCTCCAGACGAATCCCGCGGCGGGTGCACCCGCCATCCGGGGCACCGTCAGCGTCCAGTTGTGCCGAGACAACGCCTGCACACCGCCGGAGACGTTGTCGTTCGTCGTGGCCGGGGCCGCGGCGCCCGAGAACGCCCCGCCGCAGCCCGCCGCCGGCCTGGTCGTCCCGCCCCCGGCGTCCTTCACCCCCGAGCGGACCCATGCCCGGGTCGAAGCGGCCTTCGGGCCCTCGCGGCCCGGCCCCCATGGTGGGCGGGAGTGGCCGCTCATTGTGAAACTGCTGCCTGATGCCGGCTGGCATCTGTATGCCCCGGCTGCGAGCAGCGCGACCGCCGTGGGCCAGGGCAAGCCCACGCTGATCTCGTTGCCCGGCGACGCGGCGACACGGGTGACAAGAATTTCGGCGCTGGAGGCGACTCCCGCCGCCGACCCCACCCTCGCGGCGGCAGGCGCCGTGGACGGCCCCGTGTGCCTGGAGATCCTGCTCGCCCCGCAGGCCGATGCCGCGGCACCGCTCGAGGCGGTGGTCGGATTCCAGACGTGCAGCGACTCGACGTGCGATCCACCGACCGCTGTGCGGTTCGCCATCGTGCTGCCGGCCGACGACGATCCCCTCAGCGGCGAGTTGCGGTTTGGAGCCGCCCGCTACGCCGACGCCGCCCGGGCCGCCGCCGCGATCGAACCCTCCAGGCCGCCCACGGTGCGCTCTCCCTCCATCGGTGGCGTCCCCGCTCCGCTTGCCGCCCCGACCGTCCCCCGCTCCCTGTCGCTGGCGACGGCCCTGCTGATGGGCCTCGCGGGCGGGCTGATTCTCAACCTGATGCCGTGCGTCCTGCCCGTGCTCGGACTCAAGCTGATGTCGTTCGCCCAGCAGTCCGGGAAGGCGCGGCAGGAGGTGTTTCGCATGAACCTCTGGTACTGCGCCGGGCTGTACGCCGTGTTCTTCGTGCTGGCCACCGCGAGCGTGGCGGCCAACCTGGGCCTCGGCAGCGAGAACCTCGCCTGGGGCGAACAGTTCACGTCCACGCGGTTCAACGTCACCATGGCGGCGATCGTGTTCGCCTTCGCCCTGTCGTTCCTCGGCGTCTGGGAACTGCCGATTCCCGGGTTCATCGGCGAGAAGGCCGGCCACGTCCAGTCGCAGGAGGGGCCGGTGGGCGCCTTCCTCAAGGGCGTGCTGAGCACCGTGCTGGCGACGCCCTGCAGCGGACCGTTCCTCGGTCCCGTGTTCGGGTTCACGCTGTCGCAGCCCACGCCGGTCACCTACGCCGTGTTCGGGGCGATCGCCACCGGCATGGCCCTGCCCTACCTCCTCGTCGGCGCGTTTCCCGGACTGGTGAAGTTCCTGCCGCGGCCGGGCGCATGGATGGAGACGCTCAAGGAGGTGCTGGGATTCGTGATGCTCGGCACGGTCGTGTTCCTGTTCACGTTCCTCGACCACGACTACTTCATCCCCACGTTCGCCCTGCTGGTGGGCATCTGGGCGGCCTGCTGGTGGGTCGGGCGGGCACAGGAGACGGGACTCGGCGCGGTGGGCTTCGGCCGCTGGGTGCAGGCGGCGGCGATCGCGACCGTCGTCGGCAGCCTGGCCTTCGCGTTCCTCGGCCCGGTGAAGTCGATCCTCCCCTGGGAGCCGTTCTCCCGCGCACGCCTCGCCGAACTGCGCCAGGGCGGGGCCACGGTGCTCGTGGACTTCTCCGCCGACTGGTGCATGACGTGCAAGCTCAACCTCGCCACGGCGATCGAAACGACGCGGGTCAAGCAGGCGATCGAGGCCAACCGCGTCGTGCCGCTCCTCGCCGACTGGACGGAGGAATCGCCGGAGATCAAGTCGATGCTCGAGACGCTGCAGAGCCGGTCCATCCCCGTGCTCGCCGTGTTCCCCGCGTCGGCGGCGAACGAGCCCCCCCGCGACCCGATCATCCTCCGCGACCTGATCACCGAGTCGCAGGTGCTCGAGGCCCTGAAGCAGGCCGGCCCGTCGCGGCCCACGATCGGCACGCTCCGCTCCGCCGCCCTCCCGTAGCCCGTCCGTCAGCCTGTCACTTCCCTGACTCGCTCAATCCGGCTCGTGACTGCCCAGACCCTCTCGCCGGACGTTCGCCTCGGCCCTCCCGGCCGAGGCTCTCTGCATGTCCGCTTCGCTTCGGCATCCATGCCTTCGCTCGCTTCCATAGCCCGCTCGATCGTCTGGGCAGCCCCGAGCCTCCTCAACTGGAAAGGGGGAGGCTCGGAGTTGCCCCTACCATCGAGCCGGCGTACGCAGACAAGCGCAGCCAGGATGGCGAAGCGCAGTCGGAGTCGAGTGAGCGGAGCCCATGGATGGCAATCCTGTTCGGCACGAGATTTGCGCATCGGATCTGACG
>RFUD01000402.1 GCA_009923125.1 Planctomycetia bacterium | reverse complement strand
CATGCGCTTTGATGCACCCCTGCATTTGTTTGAGCGCACAGCAACCGCACGCCCCACGTGCGGACGTGCTCGTCGTCGTCGCCGAGGGCCCGGTCGATCGCCTCGCGCGACAGCCTGCCGAGCGCGTGCAGCGTCCACATGGCCCGCAGGCGGAGCACGGCGGCGTCGGCTGTCGCGAGCGCATCGGTGAGCGGGCGGATCGCCGGCTCGACGTCGAGGCCACGGGCCGCACGGTCGCAGAGTTCGCGGCGGGCCGCACGGGCCAGCCATTCGTCGGGCTCGGCGAGCAGATGCGCCACGGCGGCGGCATCGAGCCGCGGCAGGTTCGGCGGGGGCACGGCGCCCGGCCGGCCGTAGGTGACCCGGTAGATCCGGCCGGAGTTTCGATGCACGCCGGTGTGGTCGTGGCATTCGCCCGTGTCGCTCCAATCGACGAGATACACCGAGCCATCCGGGCCGTACGTCACCTCGATGCCCACGAGCCACGGATCGGATGCGTGGAGCATGTCGGGCTCGTGCCGGCCCACGTAGCCGCTCCCCTCGCGTTCCAATCGCTCGACGTTCAGCCGCCGCCCGTGCTGGTTGAGCGTGAACAGCCGTCCGCGGTATGCGTCGGGCCACTGCCGGCCCCCGTAGATCGTCATGCCGATGTGCGCGTGACCACCACCACGCCGGTCGTGCTCGCCGCTGGCCGACCGCGAGTCCATCCACGTCTTGCCCGTGTCCCAGTGCCAGTGGTCGGCGTGCGTGTCGATCGGCGAGTAGACGAGCGGGCTCGCGGCGAGCGTGTGGGGCCGCGCGAAATGGCCGCCGGGTATCACGTGCCACAGGTGACCGTTGACCGTGTTGATGAAGAAGCCCTCGCCATGTGCGTCCCAGTCGTGGCCCCAGGGGTTGGTCGTGCCGTGGCAGACCGCTTCGAACTGCCTGGTCCGCGGGTGATATCGCCAGATGCCTCCCCGCAGGGGCACCTGGTAGGCCGTCGGTACGTCGGCCCGCTGGATCGTGCCCGGCGCCGACGCGCCACAGCGCCCGTACAGCCAGCCATCGGGGCCGAATCGCAACCCGTTGGCGAAGTTGTGGTGGTTCTCCGCCGGGACCGTGAAGCCCTCGAGGACGGTCTCGGGAGGCCCGTCGGGGGTGTCGTCGCCGTCACGGTCGGCGACGAACAGCAGCCGGGGCGGGCACATCAGCCACACGCCGCCGAGCCCCACCTCGATGCCCGTGAGCCGCTGCAGGTCGTCGCTGAACACCCGCCGCCCGTCGAGCCGGCCGTCGCCGTCGGTGTCGGAGAGGATCAGCACCCGGTCGCGCAGCCCCGGCTCGAACTGCTTCGTCCGCTCGGCATACGTGAAGTTTTCCGCCACCCACAGCCGGCCGCGGGTGTCCCACGTCACGGCGATGGGGTTCATCACGTCCGGCTCGGCCGCGAAGACGCCGACCGCGAATCCCTCCGGCACGCGAAATCCGGCCGCCGCCTCGGGCGGCGTCAGCCGCCGCCGCGAGAGATCGGTCTCGCTGTCGTACGGCTCCGGAAACTCGGCCGCCGCCGCCATCACCGCGCCGAGCACGACCGCCGCCACGGCAACGCCAGGCCCCGACGAGCGCATGCGGAAACCTCCTTCTCGCGACCCTGTTCACCCGCCACAGTGTATCGCGGGCGTCCCCGGTCCGGCATGGCGTGGCGGCCCGGAGTCCGGACCACCTTTCGTCTGCCGGCACGGGCAGCGGCATCTGCTTGTGGAGCCGTCGGCGACCGACGTATCCTCTCGCAGTCGCATACCAGTCCCGACCCCCACCCCCGCACCCAGACGCTCGAAGGAGACACCGGCATGGCAGAGGCGTTCGCAGGCATCGGCACGATTCGCTACGAGGGTCCGCAGACGAAGAGCATGCTGGCCTTCCGGCACTACGACGCCGACGCGCTCGTGGAAGGCAAGCCGATGCGCGACCACCTGCGGTTCGCGATGTCGTACTGGCACACCCTCCGGGGCACCGGCGGCGATCCGTTCGGCCCCGGCACGATGCTGCGGCCATGGGAGACGGAGAGCGACCCGCTGAAGGCGGCGCTCAAGCGGGTGGACGTGGCGTTCGAGTTCCTCGAGAAGCTCGGCTGCGACTTCTACTGCTTCCATGATCGCGACGTGGCGCCCGAGGGCGCGACGCTCGCCGAGAGCAACAAGCACCTCGACGCCGTGGCCGAGGCGCTCGAGAAGGCCCAGCAGCGGACCGGCAAGAAGCTGCTCTGGGGCACGGCGAACCTGTTCTCGCATCCGCGCTACGTGCACGGCGCCGCCACGAGCCCCAATGCCGAGGTGTTCGCGTACGCGGCCGCCCAGGTGAAGAAGGCGCTGGAGGTGACCCACCGGCTCGGCGGGGCCGGCTACGTGTTCTGGGGCGGCCGCGAGGGCTACCAGTGCCTGTGGAAC